>DATFWH010000204.1:0-5019 GCA_035259465.1 Binatia bacterium | reverse complement strand
CCGTCGAGCACCAGGCCGGCGAGCTTGCGGTTTACGTGTCCCCGCGAGTGGATGCGCTCGATCACCTCCTGGCCGAGGTAGCAGCCTTTGCTGAAGCTGACGGCATGATCGAGGCCGGTCTCGAGGAGGATAGTTTCATCGCTCATGTCCACGCCGTAGCGCGGCAGTCCCGCCTCGACGCGGAGAATTTCCTGAGCTTTCAGGCCGACCCAGCGGGCGCCCAGCGCCGTGCCCGCGCGCTCCAGGCTCTCGGCGACCGTTACGGTGTCGTTAATTTCGATGATGATATCGAAGCCTTCTTCGCCTGTGTGCGTCGAGCGCACGACGCGCGCCTCGCAGCCGTCCAGGCGCAACAGGGCATGGCTGTACATATGCACCGGCGGGTCCTGATGCGGCGCGGCCGCGTTGAGCAGCAGCAGCGCGTGCGGCCCCTGAACGGAAAGGATGCCGTGCCTTCCCTCGAGATCTTCGATAACAACGTCGTCCGCGACGAGGTAGCGATTGAGCTGATCGACGACTTTTTGCTTCAACGAAGCGAGGACGAGGAGGATGAAGCTGTCCTCGGCGCAGAGCACCCGAAGATCGGCCAGCACCTTGCCGTTGACGTCGAGCACCGCCGCATACACGCCGGCGCCCGGCGCGAGCTTCTTGACGTCGTTGCTCACCATTCCCTGGAGGAAAGAGACGCGGTCGGGGCCGGTCAAACGGACGACGACGTAATTGCAGAGGTCGAAGAAGCCGGCCGCCGCGCGCACGGCTTGATATTCATCTTCTACCGAGCCGAAATTCGCGGGGAGCAGCCAGCCGTCCTCGTCAACGAGACGCGCGCCGCGCACACGGTGTTTTTCGGCCAGAATCGTAGGCCGGGACATAATTAAATATATAACGCCGCCGTCGGAGTTGACAACGACGGCGGAGCGTACCTTTAATACCTCCATGGCGCGCCCGAAGCCCGAGCTCGACCTCCACAAGCTGGAGGTGTTTCATTGGGTGGCGGAATATAAAAGCTTCTCCGCGGCGGCGCGCCGGCTTTCCCTGCGCCAGCCGACCGTGAGCGCGCACGTGCGCGAGCTGGAGGAGCAGCTCGGCGCCAAGCTTTTCAACCGCTTCGGCGGCAAAGTGGCGCCCACCTCGTGCGGCGAACTGCTGCTGCAATCGGCGCGCAAGATGCTCGCCTTGAAGCAGGAAGCGCTGGCTTCGCTGGATCGTTTTCAGGGCAGGGTGGCCGGGGACCTGATCCTCGGCGGCAGTAATATTCCGGGCGAATATATTCTACCGCCGAAGCTCGCCGCGTTTGCCGCTCGCTATCCCGAGGTGAAACCGGCGCTCAAAATCGGCGATTCCGCGGGCATCGTCCAGGCGGTGCTCGACGGTGCGGTGGATATCGGCTTCGTCGGCTTCAAAACCAGCGACCGCAGGCTGACGTTTCAGAAGCTCTGGAAGGACGACATGGTGCTCGTCGTCGGCGCGCGGCATCCGTGGGCGCGGCGGAAGACCGTCAACGTCAAGGATCTCGCGGGCAGAGGATTTATCTCGCGGGAAGGCGGTTCGGGCACGCTCAGGTCGTTCACGCGCCTGCTTGCGCGCAAGGGCCGCAGGTCGGAAAACGCGCTCCACGCGACCATGGAGCTCGGCAGCACGGAAGCGATCAAGCAGGCTCTGCTTTCCGGCAGCGGCTTTTCCATTCTCTCCCGGCATGCGGTCGAGAGGGAGCTGCGCGACCGCGCGCTTGCCGCGGTTCCCCTTCGGGGTCTCGGCAGACTCGAGCGTGACTTTTATCAGGTCATTCATCGACAGCGGGCGCTATCTCCCGTCGCGCAGGCCTTTCTTCAATTCTTGAAAACAACCCTTTAAATCGAGAAAACAACCCTTTAATCGAGCGCCCCCGGCCAAAAAGTACAGATTATAGGGGCGGCCTACTTGACTTATAGTTTTTCTCTCTAATATGAAGTTCAGGAGGAGGTGGGTGGGATGAACCTGGAAGGGAAGCAGGCCGCCGACTTCGATCTCGAAGGCAGCGACGGCAAGCGCCACCGGCTGCAGGACTACAAAGGCAAGACGGTGGTGCTCTATTTTTATCCGAAAGACAACACGCCGGGCTGCACGAAGGAAGCCTGCGGCTTTAGAGACCTGAAGGAAGAAACGCAGAGGGCGGGCGCTGTCGTCTTGGGCGTCAGCAAGGACAGCGTCAAGTCGCACGAGAAATTCCGCGACGGATACCGGCTCAATTTCCCGCTGCTCTCCGACCCGGATACGAAGACGATGCGCGCCTACGGCGCGTGGGGCAAAAAGATGATGTACGGCAAAGAGGTCGAGGGGACGATCCGCTCGACCGTCGTCATCGGTCCGGACGGCAAGGTGCGCAAGCACTGGCAGACGGTCAAAAACGCCGAAGCCCATCCCGAAGAAGTGCTGGAGTTTCTGCGCGGACCGCGCGTGACGATAGGCGAATTTTTTGGCGGGGGTTAGCGCGTCGCATCCTATAGACTCCAGCTATTTGACTTAGAGAAAAATATATAGTTTGACGTTACCTTTAACCGAGGAAGGAGCGGGCCGTGGCTAAATATTTTTTTGCGGTGTTGTTGTCGGTTGCGGTTTTGGGCGGGAGCGCTTTCGCGCAGCAAAAGGAGCTGCGCATCTCGGCGATTCCGGACGAGAATCCGCAGGAGTTGCTGCGGATTTATACGCCGTTCGCCGATTATCTTGCCAAGGAGACCGGCCTGCCGGTCAAGTTCACGCCGGTGGTCGATTATCCCGCGACGGTGGAAGGGCTCGCCGCCGGGAAGCTCGACATGGTTTGGTACGGCGGCCTTACTTCGGTGCAGGCCTCGCGCATGGCGAAAGGCTCGAAGCGCATCGTCATGCGAAAAGAGGACACGGAATTCAAGAGCCAGTTCATCACGCGGAAGGATACCGGCATCCGCGATCTCAAAGATCTAAAAGGAAAGACCTTCTCGTTCGGCAACGTGGCGTCGACTTCCGGGCATCTTATGCCGCGTTTTTACCTGATCAAGGCGGGGATCAACCCGGAAAGGGACCTGTCGAAGTTCAGCTTCAGCGGAGCGCACGACGCGACCGCCGCGTGGGTCGAATCGGGCCGGGTCGACGCCGGCGCGCTCAACTTCCTCGTTTGGGACAAGCTCGTGGCGGCGAAGAAAGTCGACACCGATAAAGTCGTCGTATTCTACACCACGCCGACGTTCGTCGATTACGTCTGGACCGTCCGCGCCGGACTCGATCCGGCGCTCGTGGATAAGCTCTCGAAGGCGCTGCTGAAGCTCAACTACGACAATCCCGAGGATAGGAAGCTGCTCGATCTCCACCGCACGAAGGGATACATCCCGGCGAAAGACGAGCAGTGGAAAAGCGTCGAAGACGCGGCGGTCGCCACCGGGCTGATCAAGCTAAATTGAAAGGGAGCAACCATAATGGGGCGGAACAATACCGCCTGGAGGACGTCGGTAAAATCTTTCCGCGGCGCCAAGTCGCGCTCGGCGGCGTCGACCTGACGGTGCGGCGAGGGGAGAAGGTCGCGCTGATCGGGCCGAGCGGCGCGGGCAAGACGACGCTTTTTCGCCTGCTCAACCTGACGCTCCGGCCGACCTCGGGGCGGGTCTGGCTCGACGGCATGGATGTCCTCGAGCTGCACGGCAGCCGGCTCCGCGACGCGCGGCGGAAGATCGGCACGATCTATCAGCAGCACAATCTCGTGCCGCGGCTGAAGGTCGTCCACAACGTTCTCTGCGGCCGCCTCGGGGAGTGGTCGACTGCGCGCTCGCTGCTTTCGCTCGCGCGTCCCAGCGAAATCGACGCGGCGTACCACGCGCTGAAGCAGGTGGGCATTCAGGAAAAAATCTTCAGCCGCACCGACGAGCTGTCCGGCGGACAGCAGCAGCGCGTGGCGATCGCGCGCGTGCTCCTGCAGGACCCCGAGGTGATCCTGGCCGACGAGCCGGTGTCTTCCGTGGATCCGGCGCTCGCGTCGTCGATCGTCAAGCTGCTGGTGGACATCAGCCAGAGCACCGGCAAGACGCTGCTGGTGAATCTCCATACCGTCGATCTCGCGCTGGAGTTCTTTCCGCGCGTCGTCGGCATGCGCAACGGCACGACGCTTTTCGATCTCCGGCCGGATGAGGTGAGCGAGGATTTGCTCGAAGAGCTTTACTCCGGCAGTGCGCCCGAGAGCGAGAGCGGCGTCATCGACGATGAAGAGCCCAGCCCGCCCATACTTCAATAACGCGCAGAAATCCTATTTCCCGTACCTCTTCAGCGCGCTTTTTCTCGCGGCGCTGATCGACAGCTGGCGGCGGGTCGGGGTCGATCTGCCGCTCTTGTTCGAGAAGCAGGGGCGCGACAACATCCTGAAGTTTTTCGGCGGGATGTTTCCGCCGGAGCACTCGTCGCAGTTTCTTTCTCTCATGGCGCGGCCGGCGCTGGAGACGATCCAGATCTCGATCGTCGGCACGCTGATCGCGATCGCGATCGGCTTTCCGCTGGGCATTCTCGCGACGCGCAATTTCAGCGTCGGCGGCATTTTGAACGAAGCGGACACGTCCGGCTCTCCGCTCCGCTATGCGCTCAGGTTCTCGATCTACTTCGCCGCGCGCGGCGTGCTGAGCCTGTTCCGCTCGATCCCCGAGTTCGTCTGGGCGTTCATGTTCGTGCGCGCCGTCGGTCTGGGACCGTTTCCCGGCGTGCTCGCTATCGGTATCGCCTACGGCGGCATGCTCGGCAAAGTCTATTCGGAAATCTTCGAGGCCGTGAACCCGCAGCCGCTCGAGGCGCTGCAGTCGACGGGCGCGAACAAGCTGCAAATATTCTTTTACGGCTGGCTGCCGCAGGTGCTGCCGAATTTCGTCTCCTACACGCTCTACCGCTGGGAATGCGCGGTGCGCGCCTCCGCGGTGCTCGGCCTCGTCGGCGCCGGCGGCCTCGGGCAGCAGATCGAGATCTCGATGCGCATGTTCAACTTCAACGAGGTCCTGACGATTCTCATCATCCTTTTCATCATGGTCGCGG
>DATFWH010000203.1:0-6910 GCA_035259465.1 Binatia bacterium | reverse complement strand
TATCTCGTCGAGCGGGAAGATGTGACTGACCATTTCCTGGACCGGAAACTTGGTCGCTTCGAGTAGGCGCATGGTCGCCTCGACGGCGTCGTTGTCAGCAGTGAACGCGCCCTGCACCCGCACTTCCTTCCAGACGATCTTGTCAATCGGCATCGGCGTCAGCGTCTGATCGCCCGTGAGGCCGGCGAGCACGACGGTGCCTTGGCGGCGCGCGCAGTCGACCGAGACGGGGATCGCCTTCGGGCTGCCCGAGACGTCGACGACCACGTCGGCCATCGCGCCGCCGGTCTCTTCGCGCAGGACATCGAGCACGTTTTCCTTCTCGACGTCGATCGTGCGGTCGGCGCCGAAGCGGCGCGCGAGCTCGAGCCGGCGCGCGTCCCGCCCGATGCCGGAGATGAAAATGCGCGCCGCGCCCGCCTGCTTGGCGGCGAACGCGCAGGAAAGCCCCTGCTGTCCCGGCCCCTGGATCAGCACGTAGTCGCCCATCTTGACGCCGCCGTGGCGGAGCGCCCACTGGTAGCCGTTCGCCATCACCGCGCCGACGAGCACCGCCGCCTCGGCGGGAAGCTCGTCGCTGACTTTTGTCGCGAGCGCGTCGGGCGCGAGATAAACGTAGTCGGCGAAGCCGCCGAAGAGGTGGGGCGGCGCCGCCGAGCTGGTGCGTCCGCCGTAGCTCGTGCGCTTCTTGCAGAAGCGGTCGGCGCCGCGCCTGCAGTCGGCGCAGCGGCCGCAGCCGCGCGCGCCTTTCAAGATCACGCGGTCGCCTTCTTTGAGGCCGTGAATGTCGGCTGCTTCGCGGCCGAGCTTTACGACGCGCCCCAAAATCTCGTGGCCCAGGATGATCGGCAACGGCAGATCGAGCCGGCCGTGGAAATATTTAACGTCCGTGCCGCAGATGCCCGCGCGCTCGACCGCCAGCAGCCCGCCGTCCGGCGGAACCTCGGGAACGGGGTATTCCCGTAGTTCTAATTTCTCCGGTGCAGTCAGCGTCGCGCCGCGGGAAGTCGCCATACAATTTTAGATTTTAGATTGCCGATTTTCGATTGATTCGGAGCCGGTATTTTCAACTTGCAGCACTTCGAATCCAAAATCGAAAATCTAAAATAGTTTAAAGTCCTTCGATCTTTTTTAGCGTCTCGGCATAGTCGCCGAGCGCTTTATCCAAGAGATAGTCCGGTTCGTATCCGAGCTTCTCTCGCGCGCGCGACAGGTCGCTCGGGATGCGCTCCTCCGGATAAGGCATCGGGCGCGCGCCCCTGGTAAGCGTGATGTCGACACCCGGAAAGTGGCGCTTCAGCGCCGTCAGGATGTCGTCGCCGGTCGACGTCTGGCCGGTGCCGATGTGAAAGATGTTTTCTTTGAGATTGTCTTTCACCACGGCGAGCACCGCGCCTTTGGCGGCGTCCTTGCCGTAGAGCAATTGCGCCGGACCGTAGGGCCAGTTGATCGCCGCCGACTCGCCTTTGATGGCCGCGCGCACCATCTGCTGGATCGCCTGCTCGCGCGTCGCCTTGAGGCCGGCTGGCGACGGCCCGTAGAGCGCCGCGAAGCGCACGGTGATGAACTCGAAGCCGAAGCGCTTCGCGTAAGCGCGGCCGAGGAACTCCGACGACGCCTTGGTCGCGGCGTAAATCGAGAGCGGATTCAAAGGAATCGTCTCGTCGATCTTTTTCGGCCCGCCCTCGCCGATCTCGGCGTGAAAGACGGTGCTCGAGCTTGACAGCACGACCCGTTGGACGCCTTCGAGCCGCGCGGCTTCGAGGACGTTGACGGTGCCCATCAGATTCAGCTGTATGCCGCCGTAGGGCCGGCGCTGTACCTCCTCGCCGAGAAACGCCGCGAGATGCAGCACGCGACCGATTTTATGCTCGCGCAGCGCCGAGATGATGCCCGGCAGATCGCCGACGTCGCCGCGCACGGCGGTGATTTCCGCAGGGTCGACGCCGACCGCGCGCAACAGGCGCTCGTTCAGCGCCACGTCGAAGAGCACCGGGCGCTCGCCGCGGTCGAGCAGCATGCGCGCCGCGTTGGCGCCGACGAGTCCGCTGCCGCCGGTAATTAAAATTGCATCGCCTGCCATGATGATCTCCTATTTCACTTTGTATTCTTTCGTCAGCCTGTCGATGAAGCCGCTGTCGTCCAATTCTTTGATGAGGCTCATGTCCGCGAAGCGGTCGGGATTTTCCTTCAAGATGCGCGGGTCTTTCCGCCCGACCTCCTGAATCGGCAGCGCGTAAAACTCTTTCGACGGATAAGGCTTCAGCGGGAACTCGTATTCCCGGAAGGTCTCCTCGACGACATCGGGGTCGGAGAGGTGCATGTTCTTTGCGATCACCTTGAAGCTGAAGTCCTTGTGCGCCTTGAAATAGTGCACGCCCTCGATGATCGCCCTAAGGACGTTTTTCATGTCCTCGCGGTGCTGTCCGAGGTAGGATTTTCTCACAGTGAAAAAGAGGCTCGAATAAGGGATGTTGAGCTTCGAGCTGTCGATCAGAAGCGGAAAGCCCATTTTGCGCGCCTGGAGCGTGATCGGCGGCGTC
The DNA here is from genome assembly GCA_035259465.1 of Binatia bacterium. Classification (GTDB taxonomy): domain Bacteria; phylum Desulfobacterota; class Binatia; order UBA9968; family UBA9968; genus JAJPJQ01. The sequence goes on along the minus strand of DATFWH010000203.1, from coordinate 4,367 downwards.
ACGATCGCCGCGTCGGCGCGGCCGGTCTCGATCGCCGCGATGCGGTTCGATTGGTTGCCGAACTGGAGAAAGGCGATGTCGGTGTCGGGCTTGAGGCCGGCGCGCTCGACCAGGAAGCGTCCGGCGAAATCCGCGTTGCTCGCGAAGCGGCTGATCGCAAGCGACTTCACCTGCTTGATGTCGGTGACGCCTCTGCGGCCGAAGATGCGGTTGTCCATCGAGTTGCCGAGCCGCCCGATCATGACGAGATCGAGACCCTGCATCGCGCTCGTGAGCACGACTTGCGGCGAGAACGAGCCGATCTGCGCGTCGTTCGATATGACCGCGGCGGCGGCCGCGGCCGCCCCCTGGATGAACACGAGCTGCACCTGATTGCCGTACTTCTCGAACAGCCGCGCTTCTTTCGTCACCCAGATCGGCGCAAAGGTGCCGGTCTCGCTCGTCCAGATGAGTGTTATCTGAGCCGCGCGCGCGGCCGGTGCGGCGAATAAACCGATCGACAGTAGCGCGATCGAAAAAAGCCGTCGCATGATAGGCCTCCTGTCCTCTTGTCCCATATCAGGCGCACCGCTACTGCGCCACCAGCTCGACCCGCCGGTTTTTCGCTCGGCCCTCTTCGGCGGCGTTCGACGCGACGGGCGCGAGCGGCCCGACGCCGTTGGCGATGAGACGCGACGCCGCAATCTTATAATCGCTCACCAGCGCGTTCACCACCGCCTCGGCCCGTTGCTTGGAGAGCGTCATGTTGTGGCCGAGAACACCGACATTATCGGTGTGGCCGACTACGTGGAGCCGGAGCGACGGCTGCTCATTGAGGAGCTTGGCGATTTCGGTGATAGATTGCTTCGACTCCGGCTTGATGACCGATTTGTCGGTGTCGAAGTAAATGCCGTAGATGGAAACGTGGCCCGTCTTGCTGATGTCCGCCGCCATCTCTTTTGCGCCGACGGTCACCATTCCCGTTAGCATCGGCTTGACTTCGACGATGGTCACCCAGGTTCCGCCTTCGTAGCGATCTTTTTCGACCACCAGCGAGACATAAATGTCTCCGGCAGGGCGAGGCAACTTGGCCGCGAGATAACGCATGGGCTGCTCGCAGTTGAAGCACCATATGCCCGAGGCCGAGCCACGGTAACCGCCCTGGAACGACTTGGCAGCTCGACAGTCGGCGTCGGAACATTGGAACAGAATTTGGAATCCGCCGCGCTGTAGAGCGTCCTGATAACTCCGGAAAACTTCCAGGGTAGAGCGGTTCTCGGGCGTGCTGTACTTGAATTTCGACACTTTGCCCTCGAGCCTCTGGACTTTCTCGAAAGCGTTCTCGTCGATGATCTTCCCGAGCGGAAGCTGAAATTCGTCGAATTCCGAAAACTTGAAGTCCAGCACCTCCGATCCTTGGTAGCGCGAGACCAGCGGATGGTCCTTCACCCCGGTCTGCGCCGCGAACAAAGGCGTGGCTCCGAGCGCGAAACTCTCGCTAAGGAATACGAGCGCCACGGCGATGAGATTACTTCTCAGCATAATCGACTCCCTTCGAGCATTTTTTTTCAGTAACTCTTGAAAGGCGAGAGCCCGGGATGGTTTCTCACATTATTGTTTTTGGCGCTTGAGCTTAACGTAATAGGTCGGGTGCTTGTCGACGGCGTCGGAGCTGCGATATTCGAGCGAGTCGCCGGCACAAGTATACGTGTTATTGTTGGCCGTACTGCCCAACCCTCCCGGACCGAGGCCCGCGATCTTCTGAACGAACTTATTGCCGCCCGCGTTGACGTTGATGACGACCGTTTGCTGGTCGAGGCTTTCGATCTTCGCGACGCCGTTCGCCGTCGAGATGTGCGCGGACGCGCTGCCTCTGTAAGTGAAAGTGTCGGGAGCCGCCGGCGTGCTGTCGGCGAACACGAGCGTGTTGGTCGTCGAATAATCGATGCTCTCGGTGCCGTCGGCGGTGAAGGTCACGCGAAAGCCGTCGCCTCCTTTAGCGCCGCCTCCGGCTTTGCCCAACGAGGTGACGTTGGTGGCGAGCCAAAGGCCGACGAGGCAACGATCCATCGCGCCGCAGTCGGGCCAGAAAGCGCCGATCAGCCCTTGTGATGCGCCGCTCGCGTCGACGAGCCACACTTCCCATTTTGCGCTGCCGTTGGCGCATAACTGCGCGGTCGTCGTCGTTATCAGTCCGGAGGAAATGGGCAGCCTGACCTCCGCCGGAACTCCGTTGGCGAGTACGCGTTTAAAGACCAAAGTTTTGGGAGGAGACGCGAGCTTACGGCGCAAGGTGACAGTTATTTTCGTGCCGCTCCGGCCCGTGCATGGGCTGATCGACGCCACGGCTGCATCGCTGTTCTCGCACAATCGTTGCGACGCTCCGCTCGGCGGACCCGAAGTAGGTCCGGTTCCGCCGCTGGCGCCGGTTGCGGTCGCGGCGCAATCGGGCCAGAAGGCGCCGATGAAGCCCTGCGACGCGCCTGCGGCGTCGACGAGCCAGACTTCCCAGCGCCCGCTTCCGCCCGTGCACAATTGGGCGGGTGTCGCAGCGCTGAGGCCGGAAACCGGTACCTGTACCTGCGCCGGGACGCCGCCGGCGACGCTGCGCTTAAAAATCAGCGTCGCGGGCGGCGAGGCGAGCTTGCGCTGCATGGTCAGGGTGATCGTCGTGCCGGTCGGTCCGGTGCACGGGCTGACGTTCGCAACGGATGAGTCGCTGTTCTCGCAGAGTCGCTGCGCGGCGGCGAGCGCGGGCATCGTCGCGATGCCGATACCGATTGCAAAGGCGAGGAGCAAGCCGCTTTTAATCATCATCGTAAAGTCTCATTTCGGCAAAAAATCGTTCGCCGCGACTCCGCTAATACCCAATGCTTCGTAAAAAGCGAAAGAGCATGCGCCGTGTCATCACGGCAGTTAAGGCGGCGGCCTGTCGTAACCGCCCGTGCCATAGCCGTACGGTGGAATGATGACCGGCGGCGTCTCATCACGTTTTTGCATATCGTCCGCGCCTGTGCCGTAGCCGCGCATGCCGTAGCCGTAGGGGGGCACTATCATCGGCGGCGGCTGCTGCGCCGGCTGGCCGTAGGGGACGTTCTGGCGGAATCTTTTCGATTCCTCGCTTTGCGGTTTCTGCTCCTCCTGAGTCTCCGACACCGGCTCGATCGTCGCGGTCTTGGCCGGGCAGGACGGTGTTACCTTTGTGTTAGCCTTTTGATCTACCCGCGCTTGCTTCGTCTTCTGCGGCTCTTTCTTTTCCGGTTTTTCGTCCGCGCGTTCCTGCTTTTCCTTCTCGATCTGCTTTTCCGTGGCCTCAGTCACCGTTTGACGCACGTTCGGATCGACGTTCTTTTCAGCCTCCTTGAGCGCTTTATTGGCTTCGATGTCCTTCTTGCTCTCGGTCTCGGCCGCTTTTTTCGCTGCCTCGGCTTCTTCCTGAGCTTTGGCGGCGGCCTTTTCTTTCGCCTCCTTCTCCGCGGGCTGTGCTTTCTCGGCTTGGTCTTTCGCCACGCTCGCTCTATAGAGCGCCGGCCGCACGGCGTTCCGCGCCTTGACTGCTTTTCGATGCTGCTCGCCGGCGGCTTTGACAGCGTCAATCCATTTCTGCACCGCCTTCCTCAACTCCGGATCGCAATCGATGATGGCGAGCTTTAAATTGTCCAGCCCTTCTTTGTCGTTGCTGAAATATTGCCACCACGCCTCGAACACCTCCTCGTCATTTTTTCCTCCGCGCGATTGCTTGGTGTTGGTCGGTCCCTTTGGTTTTGCATCGGATGTTTTCGGTTCGAGTTCGCTCTGCCTGACAGTTTGCTTTGGATCCGTCTGGGACTTGGTCTGGCTAAGCGCGGGCACCGGGATCCACAGGGCTGTGGCCACAACGATAACAATGGCGACCGCGACGCATTCGCCGTTTTTGAGTGCATTCATCACCACATTCCTCCATGCCCGAGGGCTTTTTGCGTACAACATTGATCGGTACACGCCTTTCATTTCGGCAAAAAATCGTTGGTCGCGACGTCAGCGAACGCCGGGCGTTTTTTCAAGATCCCCGCGACCTCCATGACGTCGGCGGCCGCCTTGAGCGCCCGCTCTGTGATGCGCCCGTCGCGGCTGTAGGCCGGCACCGTCGCCTTGATGCCCGCGATGAGCGTATCGCGCGGCGTCGAGCCCATCGAGGCCTGGAGGGCGTCGGCGATCTCCTCGGGCTTGGCGGCGAGCGCCCATTGGTTGGCGCGAAGGAGCGCTCGCACGAGCTTGCGCACGAGCTCGGGATCCTTCTGGATCACGTCGGGCCGGGTGACGAAGACCTGCTGGAGGAACTCCGCGAGCGCCGGGTCCTCGCCGCGCGCGTTGTCGATCAGCAGGATCGCGTAGCCGCGCGCCACCGC
>DATFWH010000202.1:0-13660 GCA_035259465.1 Binatia bacterium | reverse complement strand
AAACATGCGCGTGGATATAAACGCCTCCCTTGATGCGCCGGGCATTTTAGTTCTTGCGGATTCTTATTACCCGGGCTGGCGCGTCTATGTCGACGGCAAGGAAGGGGAGATTCTTCGAGCCAATTTATTCTTTCGCGGCGTGAAACTCGCGCCCGGTGAGCATCGCGTCGAGTTCCGCTACGAGCCCCGATCGTTTCAAATCGGCCTATGGATTTCGCTCGCTACCCTCGTCGGCCTCACGCTGATTTCCGCCCTCCTTTTCGCCCGCAAACGAAAACGCGATGTCAGCGCGGATGCGTCTCGTACAGCATAACCAGCGGCACTCCGGCCAGCGACACGGACGCGAGCGGCGACCGCCCGTCTTTTAAGTGATCGAGCTGCCGCCGCGCGGCGATCGTCCCGAGCACGCTGCGGCGGTTGAGGACGAGCGTGTAATCGAAAGGCTCCTCGTTGGTGACTTTGATGTCCCGCCGCAATTTTCCCTGTTGCTGATAGTATTCCAGCATGAAATTGGCGAAGAGCCCGTTGACGGCGGCGTTCTGCGGCAATTTCTCGTTTAGATAGTTGAGAAACGAGGGCGTGATCGCCTCCATGAAATAGGTCGGCTCCAGGCCGCGCGCGTAGGCGCCGGCGAGCCCGCCGACAAATCGGTTGTAATAGCTCAGCTCGAAAGGGTGATAGGCGATCACGGCGATCGCCGGCGGAGCGAGCAGCAAGACGGCGAGCGCCGCCGTCGCTTTTGCCTGCACGTTCCGGATCGCTTCGAGCGCTTTAACCCGGGCGAGCCGGCGGCCGAGCGCCTGCGCTATATAATGAAAGCCGGCGCCGGCGAGAGCGGCCATGAAAGCGTAGACCGAGAGCATCTGCCGCATGCCGTCGTGCAGCACGGCGCCCGGCAGCGAGCCCAAAAGCAGAATGAAGAGCGCGTTGACGCCGAAAAGCGCCAGCGCGGCGCGCCGGGCGCTGTCGCGAAACAACACGACGACGCCGATCAGCGTGAGCGCCAGAATCGTCTCCGGCGTCGTGATCGCGGTAAGGAAAAACGTGTAATAGCGGGGCAGATTGTCGGAAAACACGGCTCGGCCGAAGAAAAACACGGGATAGTTCGTTTCCGGCCGGTAGCCTCGGCTCACGCCTTCGTAAAGAAATTCGAGGATGCGCAGGAAAGGTTTATGCCAGAGGTAGGGCTGCGTTGCGATCATGACGATCGGGCTTAACAAGAGCATTGCGATGATGTTGTTCGCATAGCGGTCGCGCCGGAAAATGTGCGCCCACAGCAGCAGCGGCGCCGGGATGAGCAATGCGGGGAATTTCGTCGCCAGCGCCAGCCCCCAGACGATCCCAAAGGCGGCGCTCCACTTCCAATTGTCGACCCCTTTCCAGAAACAGTAAGCGGTGACAAACCACATCGCCGCGAGCGGTATGTCGGTGACGGCGATGTGCGCGAAGCCGAACATATTCGGGATGAGGCCGACGCTCAGCGCGGCGAACAAGCCGGCCGGCCAGGAAAAGATTTCTGCCACCCACAGATACACAACGGCGGCGAGCAAAGAGAAAAACAACGCGGGACCGAGCCGGTACGAGACAAATTTATCGACCCACGGCGGAGCGAGCGCGTGCGCCGCGCCGGATACGATGCGCGAGAAAGGCGGATGCGGCACGTGGTACGCGTCCCAGTGCCAGGCGGCCTGGATACGCTGGTCGTCGAGGCTCTTGCCGGTGCTTCCCCGGACGAGATTTTCTGCGAACTCTGCAATCCATCCGATATGCAGATCGGATGCGTGAAAGTAGGGCGGCTCGTCCCACGTGACGCCGTAATCGCCGGCCGTCCAGGCGGCCAGCAGGAACGCGCCCAGAAAAACCGCCAACGCCGGCCATTTGGGCCGTGCGCCTTCCATCATCGCCTCGGTCATCGATATTTTCCCCGCGCGTGATTGATGCGGATATTCCAGAGGTCGACAAACGATCGAACCACGTCCCGGCCGAGACGGACTTTGGTCGCCTCGTCGTTGCGCCAGACGACGGGCACCTCGGCGATCCGGTAGCCGTTGGCCTTCGCCAAATACAGAATCTCGGAATCGAAGCTCCAGCCGCCGAGCCGCTGGCGGGAAAAAAGCTCGCGCGCGGCGTCGCGGCGAAACGCCTTGAAACCGCAGGTGAAGTCCTTGAGTCTCAGGCCGAGGATCAGATTGGACAGGCCCGTGAAAACTTTTCCCATCAGCTCGCGATGCATCGGCTGGTGCACCTCGATGACCGCTCCCGCGGCTCGGCGCGAACCGACCGCGACGTCGTAGCCCGCTTCGAGACGGGATAGAAAGTCCGGCACCGCCTCGATCGGTACGGAAAGGTCGGCGTCGGAAAAAAATAAATATTTGCCGCCGGCGAGGAGCATCCCCTTTCTGATCGCCTCGCCTTTGCCGCAGTTTCGCGGCTGCGGCTCGACGCGGATCGCCGGTTCCGAATTCCGGGCCCGCTCGACGATCTCGATAGTGCGGTCCGTGCTGCCGTCGTCCACCACGATAACCTCGAACGGCCGCCCCTGAGCATGCAAGAAGGCAAGAATACGGTCCAAGCTTTTTCCAATGCGCAATTCTTCGTTGAAGGCGGGAATGACAAGCGAAATGTAGGGCTGCTCAGTATCGGCCATGTTGAAGCGAAATGCCTTTATACCACGGTCGGCGAGTTGCCAGCCAGCATAATTTGTCCTTCGCTGCGTGCGTCGAAAAATAACACTTTCTAATTATGGGAAAATACTGCATAGTGACTCCGGTCTTTGATGAACGCGCTCCGGGAAGAACGCAGCGTCTCGCGAGAATGGTACGCAGTTCCTGCCGGCCCCGGTCTCTTTGTCGCGTCTTTCATCTCGCTGTTTCTCGAGTTGTTGCTGATCCGGTGGGTGCCGTCGGTCGTCCGAATCGTCGCCTATTACGGCAACGTGATGCTGCTGTCGTCCTTCTTAGGTCTCGGCTGCGGCCTTTTGCTAGCGCGACGCGGCCTGCGTTTGCGCCGATTTTTCCCGCCGGCCCTGCTCCTCTTTGGTGCGTTCCTGTTCGCCGTGAGAGCAGTCAACTTCCAGCAGGGGGTGGACGAACTTAGATTCCTATTTCAATCCGGCGCGAGCACCACCACACTGCCTATCGCGGTTATTTTTATCTGCAACGCGCTGGTGTTCGTTCCTCTGGGCGAACTCATCGGTGTATACCTCGGTAAGATTCATCCCTTGAAGGCTTACTCGTGGGATCTCGGCGGAGCGATCGCAGGAACCGCCGCGTTCGGACTCTTCTCTTATTTTTGGTTCTCGCCGATCGGCGGCCTTGTCATCGTGATGTCGGCATATTTGATTTTCTTTTGCCGGAGCGCGCGGGAAGTTTTCGTCGCGTCGACTGTTTTTGCTGTGGGTCTGGCGAGCGTTGCAGTCTCGTCGGATCGCGCTTCTATTTGGTCTCCGTATTCGCATATCACCATCAAAAAATACCAGGACGAGGCGGCGCGAGTCGTCGCACCGCCGGAGAATCTCGGCACCATGCAGGATCCTCCGATTTATATCATTCAGGTGAATCATGATTTTTACATGGCGAATGAAACCATCGACGTCCGTCGATATTCCCAGCCGACGCCGCACGTGCTCAACCGCGCAGAACAGTATCTTATGCCGCACCTTATCCGGGCCGACGCGAAGGACGTACTGATCGTTGGATCGGGCGGCGGCGTCGACATCGAAGCGGCGCTTTTGTCCGGCGCCAGCCGCATCGACGCAGTGGAAATTGATCCGGTGGTCATCGATCTGGGACGCAAATACAACGCTTCCCATTCGTATCTAAACCCGCGCGTGTTCGTCCACAATACCGACGCGCGGGCGTTCTTCAAGCAATCCGCGCGGCAATACGACATGGTGGTTTTCGGCTTTCTGGATTCGCAAGGCCTCTTCAGCCACATGTCAAACATCCGTCTCGACGGCTATGTTTACACCCGTGAGAGCTTCCGCGAGGCTTTTGGCCTGCTGCGCGACGGCGGGCTGCTGAGCGTTTCGTTTTTTCAGCGGGAAAAATGTGGCTCGTCGATCGCTTGGTATCGATGGTTGCGTCCGCCACAGGCATCAGGCCTTTGGTTTATTATAACCCCGGCGGCCAGGTCATGGTTCTGGCCGGAAAGGGATTCGTTCTTCATCCGCCCGAACGGCTCGTCAGCTTCCGGCGCGTCGAGCTCAAGTCCGCCGGCACGCCGGAGGCGCTGGACGACTGGCCGTATCTCTACCTAAGAGATCGCGTTATTCCGCTCGACTATTTGACCACCATTGGAGTTCTCCTGCTGGCGTCTACGTTGGGCTTGTTTGTCGCTTCCGATAAGCAACGAAAAGGCATCGACCTGCATTTCTTTTCTCTGGGCGCCGGATTTCTTCTTTTGGAGACGAAGAGCATCACCAGCGTCTCGCTTTATTTCGGCGCCACTTGGTTCGTCAGCATGATCGTAATACTCGGGGTTCTCGTTATGGTCCTGCTGGCGAATCTGGTCGCCATAAGAATAACTCGTTTCTCGCCGGTCATGTATTTGCCGTTGGCCGCAGTGGTCGCCTTTCTATATTTTTTCCCCGTCGAATACGTCCTCTCCTGGTCATTCGCAGTGAGATTGCTCTTCTCTATCGCAGTTATTCCACTGCCGATTTTTTTTGCCGGGCTTATCTTTTCTTCGACTTTCCGTGACAGTCCCGACCCCGCTTTTTCCTTTGGTAGCAATTTACTCGGCGCGATGGCGGGAGGCTTCCTGGAATACCTAGGTATGATCACCGGCACCCAGGCCTTGCTTTTGGTGGTGCTGGTATTCTACCTAGCGAGTTATTTGGTTGTCTCGCGGGAACCGCGGAGCGCGTCGCTGCAGACCGCCTGACGGTCGGCGGGACTTTGCTATTCGTGCTTGGCGCCGGCTTTTTCTTCTTTTATGAATTCGTGAATGAGCCGCGGGACGGCGCCGCAGCTGAAGCACCGGGGACTTTGCGGTCTGGTGTCGTTGGGATAGCGCATGTATTTTAAGTAGAAGGGCTTCTCCGTACCCACGTAATCGTCGTAGTAAAACGCCAGCTTGCCGCACTCGCTGCACTGAAGATACTTCGCCATGGACTAGAATGCCTCCGGATAGCCCTTTATAGCGCGCCGGGCGCGAAATTTCCAGAATAAAGATCCCGCGGGCCGATTCTCCTTGCAAGCGCGCGCGGGGATATTTACAATCGGCACCGCGCTCGCGTGTTTCACATCGGCGCGCGTGTGGTTGGCGATGCGAAAAGAAGTGGTTATCCCCCGCCTCGGCTCAAGCGACGAGAGCGACCGGGTGAAGGTTCTGCGCTGGATCAAGCAGCCGGGCGAGCGAGTGGAAGAGGGCGAGCCCCTGCTCGAAGTCGAGACCGACAAAGTCAACGTCGAGATCGAGGCGCCGGGCGCCGGTCGGCTCATCGAGATCCGCGCCGTGGCCGGCAGCGAGGCGCGCTTTAACGCCGTCGTGGGAATTATCGAAAGTGAAGATTAGCCAAACGGCCGCGCCGGGGCCGTCCGCAGCGATGCTCGACGATTTCGGCCGCGCGCGGCCGCGGCGCGGCCTTTTTCTGTAAACGCTTTGCAGCAGAGACATCATAGCGAGCTGCTGCACCGCACGGCGGTGATCGGCTGCCTGCTGGGAGCCGCGGCGACGATCTACCTCTTCGGCGGGCTCGCCGGCCGCATCAACCGGTTCGCGCCGAACGCGACCGCGCTCGCTGCGACGCTCGCCGCCGCGGCGTTCTTCATTTATAGCTGGTGGACCTCGCGCGGCGGCGCCGGCCGGCTTGGCCGCTTCCTCTGGCTGCTCATCGCTGCATGGATTCTCGCCGACGTCGTTCTCGCCCTCACGCCGCCGACCGGGCGCGACGAGTTGACGGATCATTTGCTGATGCCGCGGCTCTACGTCCGCGCGGGGCGCATCTTTCACCTGCCGTTCGCGGTTTACTCTTATTATCCGAAGCTGCTCGACATGCTCTATACTCCGTGGATGCGCTGGGGCTGGGACCTGGCGCCCAAGGTCGTGCACGGGCTTTTCGGTTTTCTCACCGCCCTTCTCCTCTACGCCTATTTGACGCGCCGGCTGAACGCGGTCTACGGGCTGTTGGGATTTTTCTTTTATCTCTCGACGCCGGTCGTGCTGCGCCTCGGGAGCGTCGCTTACGTCGATCTCGGGCTCGTCTTCTATACGACCTCCGCGCTGCTTTGCCTCGTGCTGTATATCGAAGAACCCGCGGCTCTGCGCTGGCTTGTTCTCGCCGGTCTCTCGGCCGGCTTTGCCATGGCGACCAAACCGAATGGCCTGCTTGTCGTTCTCTTACTCGGGCTGGTGTTCGCTTTCGCGCTGGCGCGGGAGAGCGGGCGCGGCTGGTGGTGGATGCCGTCGCGCCTATTTCTCTTCGGCGCGCTCGCGCTGGTCGCGTTCAGTCCATGGGCGATCAAAAACGCTTTCGCGACCGGCAACCCGCTGTTTCCGTTTTTCGGGGGGTTGCTCGGCGGCGCCACTGGCAGCGCCGACAGCGACCTGCCCGGGCTTTCGATTATCGAGATGCGCCGACTGCTATACGGCGAGAGTTGGCTCGAGATCGCGCTGCTGCCGCTGCGCATCTTTTTCACCGGGCGCGACGACGACCCGCGCTATTTCGACGGCGTATTGACGCCGTTTTTGATCGTATTCCTGCCCTGGGCGTTCGAGGGAAAATGGGCGCGTGAGAAGCGGCTCTTTTTCATCTTCTCGGTTTTCTACCTGCTCTACGCGATCTTTTTGGGCGGGCTGCGCATCCGTTACGTGCTGCCGATCGTGCCGCCGCTCGTCATCCTCGCCGTCTACGGCATTCACAACATTTATCTTCGGATCGTCCGGCCGGGGTTTCTATGCGCGGCGGTCGCGTTCTTCGCGCTGCTTCACGGCGTCTATCTATGGAATTATTTCCAGTACGTTTCGCCGATCGGTTACATTTTCGGACGTGAAAGCCGGACGGCGTTCCTGGAGCGGACGCTGCCGGATTATCCGGTGTTCGAGTTCGTCAACCGCTCGCTGCCGGAGAGCGCGAGAATTTATCTTCTCTTTATGGGCCGAAGAGCGTATTATTGCGAGCGCGATTATTATCACGATTTAGGCGACAACCCGGCGCTGTTGCTGCAGGCGATTCAGAAGGCCGGGAGCGGCGCCGAGGTTGTGCGCGATTTCGGCCCGCGGGGGATCACGCACCTGGTCGCGCGCGAGGACCTGCTGAAAACATTCTTGGAAAACAATCTGACGCCCGAGGCGGTTCGGGTTTGGAACGCCTTCGCGCGCGATCATCTGCAGCGGCTCTACCAGGACGGCCGTTACGGCGTCTACCGGCTTCATGGCTGAGCGCCCCGATATCTCTATCGTCATTCCGGCCTTCAACGAGGCGCGGAGCCTCGGGCCGCTGCTCGAGCGCATCGCGGCGCTGGCGCTGCCGCGGGCGGAGATCGTGGTCGTCGACGACGGCTCGACCGACGACACCGCCGAAGCGGCGCTCCGAGGCGGGGCGAACGTCGTGCGCCATCCATACAACATCGGCAACGGCGCTGCGGTGAAAAGCGGCATCCGCACGGCGCGCGGCCGGCTCATCGTGCTGATGGACGGCGACGGCCAGCACCGGCCGGAGGACATTCCCAAACTGCTCGCCGAGACCGACCGGCATCACATGGTCGTCGGCGCGCGCGCCAAAGGCTCCAAGCTCAGGCTGCACCGCTATTGCGCCAACCATTTATACAACCTGTTCGCGTCGTACGTCAGCAAATTCAGGATCGAGGACCTTACGTCGGGATTCCGCGCGCTCAAGCGGCGCGACGCGCTCCGCTTTATCGACCTTCTGCCTAATACGTTCTCATACCCTTCAACGCTGACGCTCGCGTTTTTGCGCTCGGGCTTGACAGTGAAATACGTCCCGATACAGACGCTCTACCGGAGCGGCGAGAGCAAGATCAGCCTCGCCGCCGACGGCGTGCGCTTTCTTCTGATCATCACCAAAATCGCCACGCTCTTCTCGCCCTTCCGCGTCTTCCTGCCGGTGAGCGCGTTCTTCTTTTTCACCGGCGTCGGCTACTACCTCTATACCTATGTGATGTATCACCGCTTCACCAATATGGCAGTTTTCCTGCTGACCACCGCCGTGCTCATTTTCATGATGGGGCTGGTATCGGAGCAGATCGCGCTGCTCCGGATGGAGCAGCGGTCCATGCCGCCTTCCGAGGATCCGGAGCGATTCGATTGAGCGCGGCGCGGTCCAAAAGACAGCGCCGGTGATCGAAACGAGCGCGCGCCGCCTCGCCGTGATCCTCGCCGTCCTCGGCCTCGCGGGCGGATTCGGGCTCGCGGCCGTGCTGCCCTGGGGCGCCGGTCTGAGCTACGATTCCGCGATCTACATTGCGGCCGCGCGCAATCTCCTCGCGGGAAGAGGACTGAGCGTTTCCTTCGACCCAAGGCAATTTTTCCCTCTCACGCACCAGCCGCCTTTGTATCCGGCCGTGCTAGCCGGAGTCGGGCTGTCGGGGATCGATCCAGTCGATGGCGCGAGGTGGCTCGGCGCTGCTCTTTTCGCGGCGAATGTCGTCATGACCGGCACGCTCGCTTATCTCGCCTCGCGCTCGATCGGGGCGGCGGCATGGGCGGCGCTGCTTTTCATGAGCGCTCCTCCGATGGTGCTGGTGCACACCATGGCCTGGTCGGAACCCCTTTTTATCGCCTGTGAGATTTCTGCGCTGCTTTTTCTCGCGGGCTACTTGAGAGAGCCGCGCATTAAAACGCTCGTCGCCGCCGCACTCGCGGCGGCGCTGGCTTGGCTTGCGCGCTACGCTGGCGTGGCGCTCGTCATAACCGGCGCGCTCGCGATAGTTTGGCACCGGCACGAATCGTGGAAAAAGAGTCTGACCCGCGCGGCCGTTTTCGCTCTGCTCAGCTGTGCTCCCATGGCCGCTTGGCTGATGAGAAATTATCTCGTCGGCGGGACGGCCACCAACAGGATCCTGATGTTCCACCCGCCCACTCGCGAGAGCCTCTCGGGTGGCTTCGATGCGGTCGCCGGCTGGTTTTTTCCGACCGTCGGCTCTCTGGGGCCGGCGCTTTTGATTTTCCTCGTGTTCATCTGCGCCTATGCCTTCCTGGCGTGGCGCTACAGTGCAGCTGGGCTCGGGAGCGAGCAACGCGACGGTAAAGTTGATTCACTGGCGGTTCTCTGGATCGGATCATATCTAGCCGTCCTACTTTTGTCGGTATCATTCTTCGATGCAGGCATTCCGTTCGACAGCCGCATCCTTGGGCCACTTTACCCGCCCCTGCTCGTGCTCGGCGCCGCCGCTTGGCCTGGGTTGCCGGCGTCGAGCGAAAAGGGCCGCCGGCTTAGGATTGTAGGCGTCGCGCTCGCCGCGATTCTTTTCTGCTCGCAGCTCGCGGGGACCACATCCTCGTTGGCTTCCGGCTATCGCGAAGGGATCGGTTACGCGGGCCGCGCCTGGCGCGATTCGCCGTTGGCGCGCCGTCTTAGGGATATGGGCCGCGCGCCGGTGTTTACAAATGCCCCTGATGCCGTCTATCTTGTCACCGGGCTTCCCGCCTTCAATATTCCCGCGAAGGTCGACGCACATACCAATTTGCCATACGCCGGTTTTCCCGCGGAGCTCGAAGCGTTGCGCGTTCGGCTGGAAACCGAGAACGGCGTGCTCGCTTACTTCCATAAAATCTCTTGGCGCTGGAATCTGCCGTCGGAGGAGGAGCTGACGGAGCGCCTGGATCTCCGCGTGCTCGCCCGCGAAGCGGATGGAGTCACCTACGAGGCGAGAAAAAAACGGCAAAATTCGGAACTACGCGGCCGGTGAAAAAACGGGTCAGCGGACGCGCCGCTGATATTTGATTTTCACGTTCGCAGGTAGCCGGATTCTTCTTAGACATTACCGGTCTTATTCACATTGCGTATTTGCCGATAAAGCTCTTCGAATCGCGCTGCGATTTTGTCCCAGCTGTAATCCTGAACCGAGGCGCGGGCGTTTTGGGCCAACTCCATCCGCAACGCTTGATCGCAAAGCAGCGCTTCAATTCCCCGCGCGAGCTGCTCGAGGTCACCAGCTTCGACTAACCTGCCGGTGCGGTTATCCTCGACGACCTGCGCGATTCCTCCCGTGCGCGCCGCGATGACGCAGCGCGCCGCCGCAAAAGCTTCCAATAACACGACGCTCTGGCCTTCGATGTTCAACGAGGGAGCCGCCACCAGATCGGCCGCGGCGTAAAAATCCGGCAGCCGGCCGTGGTCGACCGTGCCCCAAAAGCGGACTCGCGCCGCTTCGGGCAGATCGGCGGCGCGCCGTTCGAGCGCCGTCCTTTGATCGCCGTCTCCGACGAACCACAAATGGGTCCGGGCGCGCAGCGCCGGCGACATCATCGCGTAGGCGCGAAGCAAGTCATGGCAGCCTTTCTCGGCAACGAGCCTGCCGACGAAAAGCAGGACGAGGCCGTCTTCACCCATTCCGCGGCGCAATCCTCTGCCGTCGCCCGCAGAGAATCTATCTATATCGACGCCCATCGGGATGATGTGCGGCGCAGGATAAGAGGCGCCTTCGCCGACGGCGGCGGACGTGGCGGTCGTGTTGGACGTCCACGCGTCGCTTTTGGTCACGACGAGCCGCTTGAGCCGTCGCGGCAGCGGCCCGGAGAGCGCAAAAGCGTCGGTGCCGTGCGCGGAGGTGACCACGGGAACGCCGAAGAAATATTTCGCCGGCAGCGCGACGAGGCCCTGCGGCAGCAGCCAGTGGGCATGAACGACGTCGGGCCGCTCGCTTCGCACAAGGCGCAACAGCGCCGCGGTCATCGCCGCGGTGAAGAATGGAACTTCGGCCCAAAGCCAGGGGGCGCGCCGGAGATTCGGCATGATGCCGGAGCCATAGGCGAGTGTTTGCCACTTCGCCGGCAGGTAGCGAAAACGATGCACCCGGACATTCCCCTCGAGGCGGACGCCGCCTTCGGCTTCGGCCGGTACGAGCACCTGGATATCGTGACTGCGTCGCGCGAGACTTTCCGCCAGGTAGCGGAGGAAGATCGACGCCGTGTCCTCCGCCGCACGCGGATAGCTCGAAGCCATCATCAGGACTTTGAGGCGAGGCGCGCTCATGGCGGCGACCGCAGGACCTGGAGCAAAAATTTTTCGAGCTGCGCAGCCTGCTCCGCCCAGCCCGGCGTCCGGACGCCAATCGCCGTCGGGCTTTCCAGCTGCCGGCGGACGGCGCACGCCAGGCTTTCGGGGTATTCGGGATCGAATAAACATTCCGGGTGCGTCGCGAACAGCTCGTTCATGCTGCCGACCGCCGCGGCGACGAGAGGCGTTCCGCAGGCGATGATCTCGTAGGCTTTTTGCGGGAAGCTCACGCGCCCCTGCGGCGAGTCGCGGTAGCAGCTGACGGCGACGTCGAGCGCGCCGAAGAGGAGCGGCACGCGATCGGCGGCGAGCATGCCGAGGTCATGCACGTCGGCGCGGCGCGGGAACGCGACGTCACGGTCGCCCGCGACCGCGAGATGGATCGGACTGTCGGCGGCGAGCATCTCGAACGCCTTCAGCAGCGTGTCGATGCCGCGGCTTTGATAAAGCGCTCCGGCGGTGCCGATAATCCTCGCGTCTCTCGGAAGCCGGAGCGCTTCTTTACACTCGTCTTTGTCAAGTTTTCGGAAAAGGTCGGTGCGGACGCCGCTCTCGACGACCGTCGTCGGTCCGATACGTCCGCCGCGCTCGACCTGCTCGGCCATGCGGCGGCTGAAACAGGAAACGCCGTCGGCGCGGCGCAGCGCGCCTCGGTAAAGCGGCAGCGCGCCAGCGCGGCGCGCCGCCGGAAAAGCCCCGTAGTCGTCGTAAAGATCGGCGACCGAGCGCGCGCCGTGCCGGCGCGCCAACCAGACGCCGAAGATCACGTGAAATGCGTCCGAGCCGGCCCAGACGACGTCGGGGCGGAACTCCTGCATCCATTTACCGGCCTGCTTGAGATAAGAGGCGATATCGCTCAAATTGACGGCGAGCCACGCGACCGCCGCTTTGCCGTCCGCGGCGTCGTCGTCGAAGCGGCCCGCGGTCCGCGCGCGGTAGCTGAGGCAGATGCCGCGCACCTCGTGGCCCAGACGCGCCAGCTCCAGCGGCAGCTCCCGATAGCGGCCGAATCTATCGTCCAGCAAATCTTTCGCCATGTACTGGCGCTTGGTCAGAACGAGAACGCGCACGATGATCCTTTAACCACGCATGTTCAGCGCCTTGAACGGGGTCTCCGTGTCGAGAAGCGCCGCGCCGGCTTTCCGGTAAACGCGCCACGCGATGCGCCACCCGGCCGGCGTCACGGGGAAGCTATGGAGCGCGACGCCGACGCACCCGGCGAGGCCCCGAAGGTCGCGGCCGGAGAAGTTGATCCCCGCGTAGCGGAGTGCCGTCAGAGCCGTCCGCGCGCGGAAGTAACCCGGCGTTGAAAGACGCCAGCCGATGAATTTTTCCGCCAGCTCCGGGTCCTCGTCGAGCGGGTCGCGCCGGATTTTTTGGCGGCACAGCGAAAGGCGAAACGCGAGCTCTTGAATCGCGGTGTGGCGCGCGCGCATGCGGAAACTCTCCTGCGTGAGGTGGATGCGGTAATCGAGCAGGGGCTGGGCGAGGTTGACGATCCTTCCTCTTTCGGCCAGGCGCAGAACCAGATCGACGTCCTCCGCGCCGTCCAGCGCCGGACGATAAGGCGCCGCGAGCAGCGCCTCTCTTTGAATCATCAGGGAAGAGTGGATGAAACAGGTTTGAGCGCGAAGCCGGGGGGCGATCTCCTCCCAGGATTCCAGCAGGCGGGAGCGGACGAGGAATTTTCCCGATGCGTTCATAAACCGCACCTGCGAGCCGCAGCCCAAAATCCCGTTTGGCCGAGCGGCCAGAAAATCGACCTGCTTTTCGAAGCGATCGGGATGAGCGACGTCGTCCGCGTCCATACGCGCGATCCATGTGGCGGAGCTGCTTGCGATGCCGGTGTTGAGCGCCGCGGAGATGCCGCGGCCGCGGTTCGCCAGCAGGCGAAAGCGGCCGCCGAATAAACGCTCGCCGAGCGCGACGGCGTCCCCCGGCTCCTCCACGCCGTCGTCGACGAGAATGACGACGGCGGGGGCGAGAGTCTGAGCAGCGATGCTCAACAGACTGTCGGCCAGCCACGGCGTCTCGCCGCGCGCGGGAATGATCACGTCGATCGATGCGGGTGCGTCCACTTGTTCACACGAACGCGTGCAGCGGGTCGATATGGGGCGGCTTAAGATAAACCGTCCGAGCCGCCCGGTCTCGGCTTAGTCGCGCGAGCGCTTCGAATAGTGCGCTGTAAGCCGCAGCCGCTGCATCGACAGTGAAGCCGTGTTCTATTCGTCTTTTGCCCGCGGCCGCCATGCGCGCGCGCCGCTCGGGGTCGTCAAGCAGCTCGAGCGCCGCGCGGGCGTATCGCGCGGTCTCTCCCAGACCATTGCGGACCAAAATGCCGGTCTCAGGTGTAACGAGTTCGCTTTGACCGCCCACGTCGGCCGAGACCTGCGGGATGCCGAGTGCCATCGCCTCGAACGACACCAGCGCCAGCCCTTCGTACGCCGACGGAATGATGAGCAAAGTGCTGTCCGACAG
>DATFWH010000201.1:0-2714 GCA_035259465.1 Binatia bacterium | reverse complement strand
CGTACACTGCCATGACGATCTGGGCCTGGCGGTAGCCAACTCGCTCGCCGCCGTAGAAGCGGGCGCCCGGCAGATCGAGTGCACCGTCAATGGCATCGGTGAGCGCGCGGGCAACTGCTCGCTTGAGGAGATTGTCATGATCCTCAAGACGCGCTCGGACTCCTACCCCTATCACACCGGCATCCACACGGAGCACCTCTACTCCGCCAGCCAGTTGCTCAGCAGCATTATCACGTTCGGCCCTCAACCCAACAAGGCCATCGTGGGCCGCAACGCGTTCGCCCACGAAGCCGGCATCCATCAGGACGGATACCTGAAGGAAAAGAGCACCTACGAAATCATCGACCCGCGCAGCGTAGGCGTCCCCGAAGGGAAACTCGTACTCGGCAAGCACAGCGGGCGGCACGCATTCGACGACCGGCTGAAGGCGCTCGGCTTCAATCTCAACAAAGAAGACATGAACCGCGCCTTCGTCCGCTTTAAAGAGCTGGCGGACAAAAAGAAGGACGTCTACGACGAGGATATCGAGGCGATCATCGCCGAGGACATCCACCGGCTGCCAGGGCGCCGCGACCGCTTCGAGCTGCTCTATCTCAATATCAACTCGAGCTCGAACGCGATCCCTTCGGCGACGGTCAAAATGCGCGTCGACAACCAGGAGCTGACGGATCTCGAGACCGGCGACGGCGTCGTCGACGCGTGCTACAAGGCGATCGCGAAAATCGCGGGATCGCGCGCGCGGCTGCTTCGCTATACCGTCAAGGCGATCACCGGCGGCGCGGATGCGCAGGGCGAGGTCTCGTGCCTGCTGGAGGAGAACGGTATGACGGTATCCGGGCAGGGCTCGCACACCGACATCATCATGGCGAGCGCGCTCGCCTATACCAGCGCGCTCAACAAGCTCGAGTATCGCCGCCATTACCGGCAGATGGTCGAGCGGCAGGGGCCGTAAATATTTTGACTTGCGAATCGAGTTGGAAAAACCGGGAGGGTGAGTTGAATCATAAAATCGCGGTGTTTCCCGGCGACGGGATCGGGCCGGAGGTGGTGCGCGAGGGGACGGAGCTTTTGAGCCGGGTCGCGAAGCTTTACGATTTCAACGTCGAATACGAGCAGGGGCTCGTCGGCGGCGCCTCGATCGACGCGCACGGAAAGCCGCTCACCGATCCGGTGTTGAAGCTGGCCAAGCAAAGCGACGCGGTGCTCTTGGGCGCGATGGGCGGACCCAAGTGGGACAGTCTAGATTACTCGATTCGCCCGGAGCGCGCGCTGCTCGCGCTGCGCCAGGAGTTGGGGCTTTTCGCCAACCTCCGTCCGGTAAAGCTTTTCTCGGCGTTGGCGTCGGCTTCGACGCTCAAGCGCGAGGTGGTCGAGGGAACCGACCTGCTCGTTGTCCGCGAGCTCACGGGCGGGATTTATTTCGGCCAGCCCAAGGGCGTGACGAAATTGCCCGACGGCACCGAGCGCGGTGTCAACACGGAAGTCTACACGACGCCCGAGATCGAGCGCATCGCGAAAGTAGGCTTCGACGCGGCGCGCCGGCGCCGCAACAAAGTGACTTCGGTCGACAAAGCCAACGTCCTCGAGGCGACCGAGCTCTGGCGCAAGGTCGTGACGCGCGTGCACAAAGAGAAAGGCTACGGCGACGTCGCGCTCGACCACATGCTGGTCGACAACTGCGCGATGCAGCTTATCCGCGATCCGAAGCAGTTCGACGTGATCGTCACGACGAACATGTTCGGCGACATCTTGAGCGACGAGGCTGCGATGCTCACCGGCTCGATCGGCATGCTGCCGTCGGCGAGCCTCGGCGGGAAAGTCGGCATGTACGAGCCGGTGCACGGCACCGCGCCGGACATCGCCGGCAAGGACATGGCGAATCCGCTGGCGACGATTCTCACCGTCGCTCTCATGCTGCGCCATTCGCTCGATCAGGGGAAGGCTGCCGACCGCATCGAGAAGGCGGTCGAGGACGTGCTCAACGAGGGCTATCGTACGGCCGACATTAAAGATCCGGGCTGCAAGCTCATCGGCTGCAAGGAAATGGGAAAAAGAGTCAGGGAAAAGATAGGCTAGGTAAGATGAAAAAGGAAAAGTACAACGTCGCCGTCGTCGGCGCGACTGGCGCGGTCGGCGAGCAGATGCGAGACGTTTTGGAAGAGCGGCTCTTCCCCGTCGACGAGCTGAGGCTCCTCGCCTCGGAGCGCTCGGCCGGGCAATATCTCGCCTTTCAGCAGCATCAGCTCCGCGTCGACGTGCTCGACGAGAGCTCCTTCGAGGACATCGACATCGCGCTATTTTCCGCGGGCGGCTCCGTCAGCGACAAGTTCGCGCCGATCGCCACGCGCGCCGGCAGCGTCGTCGTCGACAACACTGCGCGTTTCCGCATGGAGCCCGATGTGCCGCTGGTCGTGCCGGAGGTGAACGCGAAGGCGATCACGGAGTACAAAAAGCGCGGCATCATCGCCAACCCCAACTGCTCGACGATTCAGATGGTCGTCGCGTTAAAACCGATCCACGACGCCGCCAGGATCAAGCGCGTCGTAGTCTCGACGTATCAGTCGACGTCGGGTGCAGGCAGAAAGGCGATGGAAGAACTCGGCCGCCAGACCGCGGCGATTTTGAACATGAGGGAGGTCGAGAAGGAGAAATTTCCCCACCAGATCGCCTTCAACTGCATCCCGCACATCGACGTCTTTCTGCCAAGCGGTTAC
>DATFWH010000200.1:0-16781 GCA_035259465.1 Binatia bacterium | reverse complement strand
CTCGGGGCGGACCCGCTTGCGCCGCCCGATCTCCGCCAGGTCGAGAAAGAGCTCGGTTCGGATCGCGGAAAAATCGCCGAGATCGTGCGCCTGATGGAGCGCGAGAAGGCGGTCGTGCGGGTGGCGACCGATCTCTACTATCTCGCCGATTCCGTTGACAAGGTGCGGACCCTTCTATATAAATATCTCTCCGAAAACGGCGAGATAACGGCGGCCGGCTTTCGCGATCTTTTGGGTTCCAGCCGCAAATATACGATAGCCCTCCTTGAATATTTCGACCGCGAAGGAATTACCGTCAGAGTCGGAGATTCCAGGCGGCTTAAGTCGCCTTCAGCGGCGAGACCGGGCTCGGCCCGATAGCCGTTCTCCCAAGCCCGCTTAACGGGTATAAAGTGACAGACACGATGAGATTAATGGATAAACGCAAGGCAGTGCGCCTGACGCGACACGTCGCCGCCGCCGGTTGAGCCGCCAAGCTCGGCCCGGCCGACCTGTCGCAAGTATTGCACAGCCTTCCGAAATTCGACCACCCGGACTTGATCGTGGGAACCGAGACTTCCGACGACGCCGGCGTATTCCGCGTTCGCCCCGACCTCGCGATCGTTAACACCGTCGATTTTTTCACCCCGATCGTCGACGACCCCTACACCTTCGGCCAGATCGCCGCGGCGAACGCGCTGAGCGACGTCTATGCTATGGGCGGCGAGCCGAAGACAGCGATGAACATCGTCTGCTTTCCAAAAGGGAAGCTGGACATGAAGGTGCTGGCTGAAGTTTTGAAGGGCGGCGCCGATAAAGCCCACGAAGCCGATGTAACCATCGTCGGCGGCCACAGCATCATCGATCCGGAAATCAAGTATGGAATGGCGATCACCGGCGTTATCCACCCCGACAAAGTTCTCCGGAATGTCGGCGTTCAAGTCGGTGACGCTATTGTCCTGACGAAACCTCTTGGAACAGGGATCATCACGACCGCGCTGAAAAAACGCAAAGCGCTGAAAGGCGCCGTGCAGGAAGCCGTCGCATCCATGTCCGCGCTTAATAGGACGGCTTCGAAAATCATGCGCGGCTACCCGGTGCATGCGTGCTCGGACGTCACGGGCTTCGGGCTTCTCGGCCATACCCTGGAGATGGCGAGCGGCAGTAGCGTGACGGTTATCCTAGAATCGGCGAAGCTGCCTCTCCTGCGCCGCGCGCGCCACCTGGCCGAAAAGGGCTATCTAACCGGCGGCTGCAAGAGAAATCGCGAATACCTGCAGGATAAGATCACGATCGACCCTTCCATACGGGAGGGTTTGGTAGAGCTCGCCTTCGACCCGCAGACTTCCGGCGGATTGCTCATCGCGTTACCGCAAAAATCGGCGTCCAAATTGGTAGCGGAACTCCAGGCCGCGGGACTGAAAAGTGCCGCCGCGATCGGCTATGCCACGTCACTGCAAAAGGCCTGGGTCAGACTGGTATAGCGTTCGAGCGGCGGCCGCGGCGAGGGCGCTTGCGCTGCGGGCGCTGGCGAGTGTGTTTTTAGCCTTGGTTTTTCTTTCCGCCGCGCGCGCCGGCGAGCAGCTGCCTACCCCTTCCTCCCCTCCGTCGGCCGCAAATCCGGCGCCTTCGCCCGGCGGCTTTGTTGGACAAGCCGTCCAGATAAACGACGCTCCAACGGCCGAGATCCGGAAAGTCCTTCAGTCGGTAGCAACCCAAGGTGGGGCGGTTCTTGATCAGCCCGGCGGCAAATCGTTGATGATTGTCGATACGCCCGAAAACAACCGCCGCCTCGGAGCGATCAAGGACGCGCTGGACGTCACCGCATTCGCCGATGGGCGTTTTAATGTCTATCAGCCTCGAGGGATATCGGCCGAAGAACTCGCTAGGGAAATCAACGACTTCCAGCGAACCGGCTTGCTCGCGCCTGCGGGACTAAGCGGAATTTATGTGGCAGCGTTGCCAGGGAGCAACGTCCTCTTGGCGATCAGTAGGACTGAGGAGGCCTGGGGCGTGAGCCGCGCATGGCTCGAAAAACGCGACCGATCCGTCGCCTCACGCCGCCAAGTCTACGTTTATCCACTGGAATCTAAGGAAGTGGAGGAGACCGCCAAAGCGGCCGCAGCGGCTTTGGCAAAATCCACTGAAAAGAAGGATTCCGCCCCTCCCGGGCGGCGTTTTGAAATCGCCTTCGACCAGCCGACGCGATCTTTGATCGTTTACGCCACCCCGGCGGAATTCCAGGAGCTTAAATACCGTCTGAATCCCGAAGCGGCTTTGGCGCATTTTAAGCAGCGGCTTGCGGCGATTGCGCAAGAATTCGCCACCACACAGCCTCCTCCCCCGCCCCCGCCCAGACGGCCCGACAGGTCCGCTTTTTGACCACTTCCTGACCGCTTTTTCTCCGGTCTTTTCTTAACCAAATTCAGGTAAATACCTGATACCGAAACCTCGTGTTTTCCGGTATTTACCGCAAAATCTATGTCCAATAGTCTTGACAAGAGTTACGTTAGGTGAAGAAACTGCTTGATGAGGAGGTACAGCATGGCCGAGGCTAATCCCCACCCCGTGCCTATTCAAAAAATCGGCGGCCCCGAATCGACTGCGGTGCTGCTGCGCGAACTCGTCGCGCACCTCAGGCAGTCGCGCACCCAGCTGCGCGAGGAGTGGGCGCGGCGCATCACCGAGGCCCAACTGCTCACCGCGATGAGCAAGGAAGAGATCTTCGCCGAAGCGACCGCCGTCTACGACAACTACGTGGACGTTCTGGAGACCGGCGCGGTGGAAGCCCTGCAGGATTACGCGCGCAACCTCTCTGAGCGCATCATCCCCCGCGGCGTCGAGACCCACGAAGTGGTCGGCATCGTGCTGCTCCTCCGCGACGTGCTCGCGCGCTCGCTGTTCGCCAAGTACCGCCAGGACTTCGATAAATTGAGCCGCGTCCTCGACGCCTACGAGCCGGCCGCGAACCGCATCGGCACCACCGTCGCCGTGAGCTTCGTTCAGGAACGCGAGCGCATCATCCGCGAGCAGCAGGAAGCGATCCGCGAGCTCTCGACGCCCGTCCTGCCCGTACGCGAGCGCCTCCTCATTCTCCCGATCATCGGCATGGTCGATCCGCTGCGCGCCCGCCAGTTGACCGAGCAGCTGCTGCGGGGCATCCGCACCAACCGCGCGCGCGTGGTCGTCATGGACATCACCGGCGTCCCGGCAATGGACGCGACCGTCGCCAATCATCTCGTCCAGACCGTCGAAGCGTCGCGGCTTTTGGGCGCGACGGTGATCGTCACGGGGCTTTCACCGGAGCTCGCGCAGACGCTCGTCAACATCGGCGTCGATTTGAGCAAAATGAATACCGTCGGCGACCTGCAGGGCGGCATCGAGGAGGCCGAGCGGCAGCTCGGCTACCGCGTCGTGCCGATGATCGAAGAGCCGCCGCTGCAGTCCTAGGAGTGCATGCCGTGCAAGTCCCCATTCTCAAACAGCGCGATTACTTGATCGCCAGCATTCAGGCGGCGCTCACCGACGCGGACCTTTTGCAGCTCCGCGATGCGCTCGTAAGCCAGGTTGGCACCTACCGCTCGCGC
The DNA here is from genome assembly GCA_035259465.1 of Binatia bacterium. Classification (GTDB taxonomy): domain Bacteria; phylum Desulfobacterota; class Binatia; order UBA9968; family UBA9968; genus JAJPJQ01. The sequence continues at coordinate 13,215 of DATFWH010000200.1, read as the reverse complement.
GGCGTCATCGTCGACGTGACCGCGCTCGACGTCATGGACTCGTTCGCGGTCCGCACGCTTCGCGACCTCGCGCACATGATTCGCCTGCGCGGGGCCGAGACCGTCATCGTAGGCATTCAGCCGGAAGTCTCTTTCGCCATGGTTCAACTGGGGCTCACGCTCGAGGGTGTTTCCACCGCGCTCGATCTGGAGGAGGGGCTCGCCTACTTGGACAAAAAATTAAGGATCACCGCTCCCCCGCCGGTCAAAAAAAGAGGCTGATCTTGCACAGCCAAGAAACAAACGTGCCGGTCAACGCCGACATCGACATCGTGACGGCGCGCCAGAAAGGCCGGGAGCTGGCGCGCGACCTAGGCTTCACATCGACCGACCTCGCGCTGATCGCGACCGCGATCTCCGAGCTCGCCCGCAATATCATCTTGTACGCGAACAGCGGCGAGATCGTCTTGAGCGTGGTCGAAAACGGCACCCGCCGCGGTCTCAAAGTCATCGCGCGCGACGACGGTCCCGGCATTCCGGACATCGAGCGCGCGCTCGAGGAGGGTTTCAGCACGTCGCGCAGCCTGGGCCTCGGGCTTTCCGGGGTCCGGCGACTCATGGACGAGTTCGACATCGTCTCGGAGGTGGGCAACGGCACCACCGTGACGGTTAAGAAGTGGAGGCTGTGACCGCCGGTGATCGAGTGGGGGGTTGCACACGCCGCGCTGGCCGGCGAGCCGAAATGCGGCGATTGCCATCTCGTCAAGGGATTTGCCGGCGGGGCTCTCGTCGCCGTCCTTGACGGCATCGGCCACGGCGCAGAAGCGAATCGCGCCGCCGAGGCGGCTGCGAGTATTCTGGCGGAGCGTCCGGACGACAGCATCGTCTCGCTCGTCAAGCGCTGCCACGATGCGTTGCGCGGAACGCGCGGAGTCGTAATGAGCCTGGCTTCGTTTAATTTTGCCCAGCGCATGATGGCATGGTGCGGCGTCGGCAACGTCGAAGGATTGCTCGTGCGCTCGGAGACCGCTAATCCGCCGCGCGAATCGCTGCTGCTTCGCGCGGGCGTTCTCGGCCACCAGCTGCCCGCGCTGCATTCGGCCGTCGTGCCCGTTGTCCCGGGAGACACGCTGATCTTTACAACCGATGGCATCCGCCACTGCTTCGATTTGAGCCGTCCGTACGACCAGCCGCCGCAGAAGATCGCCGACGACATCTTGACGCAGGATTCCAAGGGAACCGACGATTCGCTCGTCCTGGTCGCGCGTTATATAGGAACCGACGGCAGACGGGGATGAAACCATCCGTGCAGAACGCCTTGCAGGAAGAATACGCCTCGGCTCTGAAGAGCTACCTCGGCCATCCCGGCGAGGACGGGCTGCACCGCGCCTACGCCGTCGGGCGGCAGGCGCTCGCCGAAGAATTGGGGCCGCTGGAAATGGCGATGCTGCACCACGACGCGCTCTCGAACCTGCTCCCCGACTCGGGCGAGCAGGCGGTGCAGGTGCTGAAAGAAGCCAAGAACTTTTTCGTGGAGAGCCTCACGCCGTTCGAGATGGCGTATCGCGGCTTTCACGACGCGACCAGCGCGCTGCGCCGGCTGAACGAGAAGCTCGAAGACGAAGCCAAGCGCATCGCCCACTCGATTCATGATGAAGCGGGACAATTTCTCGCCTGCGTCCATATCGCGCTCGAAGAGGTCGCCCGCGAGCTGCCGCCGAAATCGCGCAAACATCTCGAAGAGATCCGCCAGCTGCTAAACCAGGTCGAGGGTCAGTTGAGACGGCTTTCGCACGAGCTGCGCCCGACGATCCTCGACGACCTCGGACTTTTGCCCGCGCTCGAATTTCTCGCCGAAGGCGTTTCCAAGCGCTCGGGCGTTCCGGTCGCGGTCGAAGGCGACCGCAGCGGGCGGTTTCCATCCGCGGTCGAGACGGCCGTCTACCGCGCGGTTCAGGAGGCGCTCAGCAACGCCTCGAAGCACGCGCAGGCAAGCGGCGTCACGGTGCGGGTCAAACGCGGCGACAAATCGGTCGTCTGCTCGGTGCGCGACGACGGCGTGGGTTTCGATACGTCCGCCATGCTCGCCAGAAAAGGCAACCGCGGGCTCGGGCTGCTCGGGATTCGCGAGCGTGTCGCCGTGCTCGCAGGCACGGTTCAAATTCGTTCGGCTTTGGGACAGGGAACAGAAATCATCATAACGGTGCCTTTAGAGGCCTGAAGGCATCGGGGAGGTCACAATGAGGATGCGACTGTTGCTAGCGGAAGACCATCTGATGTTTCGCCAGGGATTGAAGGCGGTGCTCGAACGCGAGAACCTCGAGGTCGTCGGAGAAGCCTCCGACGGACACGAGGCGATCCGTCTGGCGCGAACGCTCCATCCGGACGTTGCGGTGCTCGACCTCGCGATGCCCAACCTCAACGGGCTCGACGCGGCGCGCGAGATCATTCAGAGCTCGCCGAAAACCAAGACGATCCTGCTGACGATGCACACCGAGGACCAATACGTCATCGAGGCGCTCCGCGCCGGCATCCGCGGCTACGTCTTGAAGTCACAGGCGACGCCGGATCTCATCCAAGCGGTGCAGGAAGTGTATCGCGGGACGGTGTACTTGAGCCCGGGCGTCTCTCGCGCGCTCGTCGAAGCGTACCTGTCCAAGACGCATCTGCCGTCGGACCCGCTGACGCCGCGCGAGCGCCAGGTCCTGCAGCTCGTCGCCGAGGGCAAGACTACCAAAGAGATCGCCGTGGTCCTCGGCGTGAGCGTCAAGACCGCCGAGTCGCATCGCACCCGTCTCATGGAAAAACTCGACGTGCACGAGACCGCGAGCCTCGTGCGCTACGCGATCCGGACCGGCCTCATTCAGCCGTGATCTAAGCCGGAACGCGCGCGTCTTCTCCGACGGGCTGGAGCATTCGAGCTCCAGCCCGTCTTTTTTTGCTGAAATTGTCAAGCGTTACGCCCCTCAAGTAATTTTTGGCGTAAACTTAAGAGATTACCTGATTGTTGTAGATACGCCCCGCCTTTATACCTGTTTATCATGTCGGTTAACGTACTGCTTGTCGATGATGATCCAGGGTTCCGCAAAGCGGTGAGGCGGTTGTCGGAGAGAGAAAATACTTTTAATCTCGTCGGCGAGGCGGAAAACGGCGAACAGGCGCTTCGTCTCGAGCACGAGCTCCGGCCGGAAATCATCTTCATGGACATCACGATGCCGCGGTTAAACGGCCTGGAGGCGACGCGCCGGATCAAGGCGCGGCGTCCCGACGTGAAAGTGATCATCCTTTCCGTCCACGAAGAAGAGGCCTATCGGCGCGCCGCGACGGAAAGCGGAGCCGACGGGTTCGTTCTGAAGAAAACTATCCTCAGCGATCTTAACTCGACGATGAGAAGGGCGCATGTGAACGCGTGAGGCCGCTTTCCGGCTCCGCGTGTCGAATTGGCGATCGAATAGAGTAGCCTCGCTGTATGAACGATAAAGACGTAAAACTGCTGCGCCGCGGGGCGGCTTCGACTGCGCCGATGCGCACGCTCAAGGCGGGGGCGATCGAAATCAACCTCCAGCGCTCCTCCGTCACCGTCCACGGCAAGCCTATCAAGTTGACGACCAAGGAATTCGAGCTGCTGCGCGAGCTGATGGAGACGCGGGGCGAAGTTTTGAGCCGCGAATTTCTCCTCGAAAAGATCTGGGCCTACGGAAAAGCGTCCGAGGTCGACTCCCGCACGATCGACGTCCACATCCAGCGGCTGCGCCAAAAGCTCGGGCCCGAAGGCGGCCATATCCTCACCGTAAAGAACGTCGGCTACCGCTTCGACATCTTCTACAACTGGATCAAGTTCGGCTCTTAGCCGAGCTTCAGGTTCTTTTCCCCGTCGAAATCAGGCGATCACTGGGTTGTATCTCCGCCGGCGCAACTTACAATCGCCTGGTGAAGAAACGCGACCGCAAGAGCCCCGGCGGCTTCACGCTCGCCGGTCGGCTGCCTCGAAAATCACACCTTCAACTTTTGACGTTTCAACACGGCGAAGCGCGCGTGCCGATCAACGGCAGCTCTGGCCTCGTCGCGGCGCGGAAGATGGGCACTCAGTTCGCTTCGCGGCTCGGATTTTCCGCAACCGAAGTCGCGCTCATCGCCGCAATCGTATCGGAGGTCGCGCGGATCATCACGCACGGCACGGATCGCGGCTCGCTCACTTTCTCCGTCGTCGAGAACGGCGCGCAGCGCGGCCTCGAAGTCGTCGTTCGCAGGGGCATGTCGTCCGGCGCGGAGCCGGCCGTCGGCGAGCTCTCATTCGTCGGAAAGCTCATGGATGAATTTACCATCGTCAGCGCCGAAGAGCGCGGCACAACCGTCAGGCTGAAGAAATGGCGCCAATGATACGCGACTGAGGTAACTATGAAAAAGATAATTCTCGTCGAAGACCGCCCGCCGATCGAGAGCGGAGATCTCCTTCTCTTCGTGCTGCCGCTCGCCGTCGCGCTGCTCGCCGGCATCACGATCGGTGTCATGTTTTGGTAATGCTCCGCCTAAAACTTTTGCTCCCGTCATCGACGCCATCCGACGGCGGGCACAGCCTAAGTGCCGGGATTGCGGTCGTTATGCGCGGTTCATTGCCCGATTAATAAGATTCCGGGATTTCACCTATTCGCTTCAGGAATTTTCTATAACCATCTACATGATTCTCCCTCTTACCGTAACCTGAGCGCCCATTTATACTCCAATCATTCTGCCGCGGCTTTACCCGGTAAATCCGGGAATGCCGTACGGGAGAGGAAGCGCGAAGCAAGGAGGTCCCGTCGTGCTGAAGCAAGTCGAATTACAAGGAAAGCGATTCGAGTTTTGCTCGATCGATGGCGGACGCACGTGGTCCAGCGATCCGCGCGCCCTGATCGCTTACAAGCGCCGGCGTGAGCGGGCGGGCGCCGATCTCAAGAAAAGCTTCGAATCGGTCGTCGACGATGTCGCCGAGCCCGAGCCGGATTCCATTTGCGAGGTCAACGTGCAGTCCGACGGCAAGTAAACCGGGATCGGGGCCGGCGCGATCCGGCCGCGCGCAGGAAGCGAGAGTACCCCGTGCCGGTCGCGGGGAGATACCGAGCCCGCAACCTGAAAAGCGGGAACAGATTAACGGCAGCATCAGTTGGATCGGTTCCTCCCGCCGAGCGGGTCGAGAACCGAAGGGGGCGAAGCCTTGCCAGTCGATGTGAAAGCAGATGCCGAGCGGCTGCTCTGGCAGATCGATGAAGACGACGAGGGCGTGGCGCTTGGAGCGCCCAAATGGCACGCCCTTTGGACTCGCAGTCACTTCGAACAGATCGTACACGATCAGCTGCAAGCCAAAAATTTCGAGATGTTCCTGCCGAAGATCAACATCTGGTCGCGGCGCGGCGGTCTGCGCTGCTTGACCCAGGTGCCGCTGTTCCCGGGCTACCTTTTCATCCGCCATGCGGTCGACAAGCACAGCTACAACGAGATCTGCAAGACGCGCGGTCTGGTGCGCATTCTCGGCGAGCGCTGGGACAGACTAGCGTCGATTCCCGAGAAGGAAATCGAAAGCATCAAGAAAGTCCTCGGCAGCCGGCTGCACGCCATGCCGCACGCCTATGTCCGCGAGGGGCAGCGGGTCCGCATCAGCCGCGGCCCTCTGAAGGACGTCGAAGGCATGCTTCTGAAAATCAAGCCGGAGAAAGGCCTCTTTGTCGTTTCCGTCGACCTGCTTCAGCGCAGCGTCGCGGTCGAGATCGACTGCACGCTCATCGTAGCCGCTTGAGCACTGAAGGAAAAAGGAAACTTCTTATGGACGAACTGGAACAAACCGGCGGCGCCGAACGCTACTGGGCGATTTGGCAGCGGCGCAAATGGCTCGCGATCTCCTCGTTCGCGGCCTTATTCGCGCTCTTGGTCGGAATCGCCGTCTTTCTTCCCGATATGTACACCTCGACGGCGACCGTGCTCGTCGATCAGGACCAGCTGGGTTCTCTCGTCCGCCCCGCGGGAGCCAACGAAATGGACGTGCGGCAGCAGACCATCGAGATGCGGCTCCAAACGATCAACCAGCAGATATTGAGCCGCGCCAGGCTGCAGGAAGTGATCGAGCGTCTGAACCTGTATCCGAACGATCGCGCGCGAGTTCCCATCGAAGATCTCGCGGAGCGGATGCGGCGCGACATCCGGCTCGAGCTTAAGAATATCGAGCAAGAGCCCGGCAAACGATCCACGATCGCATTCAACGTAAGCTACCGCGCGCGCGATCCGCGCACGGCGGCGCTCGTTGCGAACGCGCTGGCTTCGTTCTTTGTCGATCAGAACTGGCGCACGCGCGGCCAGCAGGCGACCGAGACGGCGGCCTTTTTCAAGGCGCAGCTCGACGACATGAAGAAACAGATGGATGAGAAAGAGCGGCGCCTCGCGAGCATGGGTCGACTCGGGCCGGGCGGCGCGCCCGAATACCTCGTTCCCTACGAGCGTCTCGGCGATCAGCTGCGCCTCAATATGGAACGGCTTGCGCGGCTCAGCGATCGCAGGGAAGCGATCATGAGGCAGCTTTCCGAGCTCGATCCGGCCGGCGATCCGAAGCAGAAAGCCGAGTACCTCGCCAAGCTCAGGCGCGATCTGAACGAAATGCGCACGCGTTTGACGCCCGAGCACCCGGACGTCGTGCGCGCCCAGGCCGAGATCGCCGCGATCGAGAGCGGTGCGGCGGACGCGAAGTTCAACGTCAAATCGCGCGGCGACGGCGGCTCGGACCCGACGATCCAAAGACTGCGCAACGACCTGCGCGAAGTCGATGCCGAGATTCAGAAGTCGAAGCTCGAAGGCACCCAGATTCAAGGCGGCATCGGCGATTATCAGCGCAAGCTCGAGGCCGCGCGGACGGCGGAAACGCGCGCGCCCGACGCGGTGCGCGATTATGAGACCACCAAAGAGCTCTACGTCGGGCTGTTGAAAAAATACGCCGACGCCCAGCAGGCGGAGCTGGTCGAGCAGAGCCAGAAAGGCGACCGCTTCCGCATTCTAGACACGGCGCTACCGCCGAAGGCTCCGTCCGCGCCGAACCGGCTCATCCTCAAGCTGCTCAGTTTTATGCTGGCCCTCGGCTTCGCCGCGGGCATAGTGCTGTTGGCCGAGCGCATCGATACGTCATTCCACTCGGTCGACAGTCTGCGGGGCTTCACGCGCGTGCCGGTGCTGGCGAGTATCCGGCGGATCCAAACCGAAAAGGACCGCTGGCGCGATCGCCGCGCGATCGGGTTCAAACTCGCCGCCGCGACGGCGGTCTTGGCCCTCGTCGTCGCCTTCTCTTATTATTTCGCGCGCAACAACGACGGCATCGTCTACATGCTGAGCCGCGGCCCGCGCTCGGCCGAGACGCCCGCCCATTAATCGAGTCGGCCATGTATTTGAAATTCTACGGACTCGAAAGAAAGCCTTTCAATCCGACCCCGGATCCGAGGTTTCTCTACCTCACGCCGAGCCATCGCGAGGCTCTGGCGCAGATCCTTTACGGGGTGCAGGAGGGCAAAGGCTTCATCGTGCTCACGGGAGAAGTCGGTACGGGCAAGACGACCCTCATCCAGACGCTGCTGCGCCGGCTCGACGACAAGACCGAGGTCGCCTACATCTTCAATTCGAAGCTGCCGTTCGACGCGCTCGTGGAATACATGCTGAGGGATTTCGGCATCTCGGAAAATTTCGCCTCGATGCCGCAGCGGTTGTTCGCGCTGAACAACTTCTTGATCGAGCGCAGGCGCTCCGGGCAGAACACGGTGCTCATCATCGACGAGGCGCAGAATCTCGACGCGGCGGCGCTGGAGCAGATCCGCCTGCTCTCGAATTTCGAGACGGCGACGGAAAAGCTGCTGCAGATTTTTCTCGCAGGGCAACCGGAGCTCCAGCACAAGCTCGATTTGCCCGAGCTCAGGCAGCTGAAGCAGCGGATCTCGCTCCGCTGCGTCATCCGTCCGCTGACCACCGAAGAGACGCGCGATTACATCCAGCACCGGCTGCGCATCGCCGGCGGGCGCCGGGTGGATATCTTCAGCGACGCCGCGCTCCAACGCATCGCGCGCTACGCCGGCGGCATTCCGCGCCTCGTCAACATCGCCTGCGACCACGCGCTGCTTTTCGGCTACGCCGAGCAGAAGCGGCGCATCGATCAGGCCACGATCGACCAGGTGGTCGCCTACATCGAGCAGGGTGCGCGTCCGCAGCAGCCGCGCAACGGCCGTTTCGGCGGCGGCTGGTCTCTCGTCAAGGCGCCGTTTCACTGGATTTCCGGGGCGCTCGCAACGCTCCTGTTGCTGGCCTTTGTATTTCTTGCCTTCCGGCTAAACGCGATGGAGGGCTTCTCTCTACAGGTGGAGAACTATATCGTCGAAGTCCTGCGCTCGGTCTTCAGCGTCTTTGCGATGATCACGTGACCGGGGCCGGGCGCGAAAGCGAGGTAATAAAGAGACCATGAGCAAATTTTTCGAAGCGCTGGAACAAGCGGAGCAGGAACGACTGCGGGAAGAGCGCGCGGCGCAGGATCAAAACGGCGCAGCCCGTACGGCCGCCGCCCCTGTCGCCAAGAGTATCGAGGAGAAAGTCGTGAAGCCGCAGCCGGTTCGCGAGCCGTTCTCGCCGCAGCCGGTTCGCGATCAGTTCTCGCCGCCGAGGGTTCGCGAGCCGTTGTCGCCGCCGAGATCGACCTTGCACGGACAAACGCACGCCGGAGCGCTGGAGGACCATATAGTGAGCCTCCTGAGCCCGGCAACCGCCGACGCCGAGCAGTATAAAACGCTTTGCTGCGCGGTCGAAGAAGCGCACGGCAGCGCCAACTTAAAAGTCGTCGGCGTCACGAGTCCCGGCGCCGGCGAGGGAAAGACGCTCACGTCGATCAATATGGCGGCGACTCTGGCGCAGACGCCTGAGAACCGCGTCCTGCTCATCGACGCCGATTTACGCGAACCTTCGATCGCGAGCCATTTCGGCCTCGATGATTTCGACGGGCCCGGCTTCATCGAAGCGATTCAAGATTCCGCGCTCAGTCTCAAAGACGTCGAGAGAGCGTTTCCGACTTACAACCTGACGATAGTCACCGCGGGTCAGGCGCTCGAGTCCCCGTACGAGGCGCTGAAGTCGCGGCGCGCGGAAGCGCTGATCGAGGAGGCCCGGGAGCGCTACGACTACATCGTGGTCGATACTCCCCCGGTCATCCTCGTTCCCGACTGCCGGGTGATCTCGCGCTGGGTCGAAGGTTTCCTCGTCATCGTGGCCGCGCACCAGACGCCGAAAAAGCTCCTCGAAGAGACCCTGAACGCGCTGGAGCCGAACAAAGTGATGGGGCTGGTCTTCAACCGCGACGACTTGCCGCTGGCAAACTATTACGGCCACAGCTACGCGTACGGAAATTACGGCCGGCGAAACCGCAGGCAAATGAACGAGCGTCTCGTGCGAAAAATGGCGCCGTCGGGAGTTTCGGCCGAATCCTAAAGGAACGCGCCGCATGTCCGCAACGCTGCTCTTGATCGAAGTAAGCTCGATTTTCGGCGCGGTCTACATGGTGCTTGCAGGCTGGATGCACCTGTTGCTCAGGGACTGGAGCCTGATGCGCGTGGCGGGCGAGCAGGCCTTCGGCTTCTCGATCTGCTGCTCGTTCGCTCTTTACTACAACGGCCTTTACAACCTGCGCAACGTGCGGACTTTGGGCGAGATGTCGCCGCGCCTGGTACGTTCGATTCCTCTGGCGCTCCTGCTGCTCGCGCTGCTCTACACGCTCTTCCCCGGGAGCAAGATCGCACCGGGCCTGCTGATCCTTAGCGCGCTTGCGGTCGCCGGCGTGCTGCTCGCGCTGCGCGCGGCATTCTACAAGATACTGCGTCATCGCCCGTTTTCGCACCGCGTCTTGATTCTCGGAACCGGGCCGCTGGCGCAGAAGCTGATCCGGCAGATAGAGCTCCAGCCGGCATGCCGCTACCATGTCGCCGGGATCGTCGACGATTCGTCGAACTCCGCCCTTTTCGAGGACGAATGGATTCGCCGCGTTCTCGAGCGCATCGGCTATCCGTACATGGGACCGCTGCGCCATCTGCGAAAGATCATCGACATGTCCCGGCCCGACCGCATTATCGTCGCGCAGCCCGACGGGCTGGAGCTTTGTCCGGTGCGGCACATCCTGCTGGAATACCGCCCGCGCGGCATCGTCATCGAGGACGGCGTCGAGGTCTACGAGCGCATGACGGGTAAAATCGCCATCGAGTGGCTGAAGCCCGAGACCCTGCTCTTCTCCAAGGACTTCCGCCGCTCACGCTTCGACGAGGGGCTCGCCCGCGTCACGAGTTTTATCGGCGCGGTTCTCGGCCTGATTCTTCTCGCGCCCTTTTTCCTTCTCGTCGCGCTGTTGATCAAGCTCGACTCGCGCGGTCCGATACTCTTCGTCCAGGAGCGGATCGGAAGAAACGGGAAGCCTTTCAATCTCCTCAAGTTCCGCACGATGCGCCCGTCGGAGGAGACAATATCCGAGTGGGCGCGCGACAACGCCGACCGCATCACGCGCGCGGGAAAATGGCTGAGACGGTTCCGGCTCGACGAGCTGCCCCAGTTCTGGAACGTCTTTAAGGGCGACATGAATCTCGTCGGGCCGCGGCCGCACCCGGCATCGAACTTCGCGATGTTCGTTCTCGTCTCGCGCAACGCGCCGGAGTGCGGGCAGCCGATTCCGTACTATGCGCTGCGCTCGATGGTGCGGCCGGGGATCACCGGCTGGGCGCAGATTCGCTACCGCTACGCCAACGGTCTCGACGAAGAGATCGAGAAGATGCGCTACGATCTCTACTACATCAAGCACATGTCGTTCTACTTCGACGTGCGCATTCTCTGCCAGACGATCAAGGTGGTGCTCTTCGGCCAGGAATCCCGCGACGAAGCCGCGGCGGCCGTCGCCGCCGAGGCGAGCGAGGAGCTCGGCAGCGCCGCCTGATTCAAATCCCGCCTGCCGATAGAAATGCCGCGCCGGCGGCCTCGATCATTCCGACCTTTCGACCGTCCTGGAAACTCCTGACATGGCCCGCACCTCCGCCATCGAGTGGTGGCGTCCCGAAGGGGCGCAAGAAGCCGCCCCGTCCGGCGTCGGTAACGCGCGCGGCGGCGCGCTCCCCTTCCGGATGCTCATGGCATTTACCATTTTCATGCTGCTCGCGCCGCAGGACTTTTTCCCGGCGCTCGAAGGATTGCGCCTGCCGCTCGTCGTGGCGCTTCTCGCGACGGCGGCTTACGTATGGGACCGCATCGTCCATAACATGCCCTTCGCCTTCGCCGCGCGCGAGTTCTGGCTCATCGCGCTGCTCACCGCTTGGGCCGTTCTCACGACGCCGCTGTCCTACGATCCGAAGGACAGCTGGTCCTTTTTGCTCACCTCCTACAGCAGAACGATCGCGGTGTTTTGGCTCGTGAGCAATGTCATCAACACGGGCGAGCGGCTCCGCCGCGCATTTTGGACTCTGACATTGATCGCCCTCCCGCTCGCGCTCACGGCGATCGAGCATTATGTCACGGGCGCCTTCACCGAGACCGGCGGCCGCATCACGGGCTACGACGCCCCGCTCACGGCAAATCCCAACGACCTCGCGCTGATGCTCAACCTCGTTCTGCCGCTGAGCATCGCGCTGCTGATGCTCGCGCGAAAAGTTTCGGCCCGCCTGTTGCTGCTGGCCGGGATCGCGCTGTCGGCCGCGGGGGTCATTATCACGTTCTCGCGCGGCGGATTTATCACGCTGGCGACCCTGCTGCTTTTATATGTCTGGAAGCTGCGCGCGCGGCCGCAGCGACGCTGGGTCTGGGGAGTGATCGGCGTGATACTCGTCTGCATTCCCGTCGTCGGCCCGTCCTACCTGGACCGGCTGGCGACGATCACCAACTTCGAGGCCGACAAGTCGGGATCGGCGCAGGAGCGCTGGGCGGACATGACGGCCGCGGCGGCGTTCACGATAGAGCATCCTTTCATCGGCGCCGGCATCGGTCAGAACACGCTCGCCGTCCAGGAAGAGCGCGGCCCCGACGGCGGCATCGTCCACAACGTCTATCTGGAATACAGCGTGGAGCTCGGCTTTATCGGGCTCGCGATTTTTCTGCTGTTCTACCTCGCGAGCATCAAATCCGCCGTCTCGATTCAGCGCGGGGCGGCAAAGGAGGGAGACATGGAGATGTCTACCTTGGGTGAAGCGATTCAACTCAGCCTGATCGCTTTCGGCGTCGCCGCGATGTTCCATCCGGTGGCCTATCACCCGTACCTCTATTACTTCGCCGGCCTCGCAGTGGCCGGCAAAAACGCCTTCGAAAGCCGACAGGACAGCGCATGGAAACGAGCAAAATAAAGATCCTGAAATTTCTCACGAGCTTCGACATCGGCGGCACCGAGCGCCACGTCGTCAATTTGCTGCGCGGCCTCGACCGGTCGAAGTTCGACGTATCGATGGCGTGCCTCCGCAGGCAGGGGCCGTTTCTGAAAGACATCGAGCGGCTCGACATCCCGGTGGAAGAGTACAGCCTCGGGAGCTTTCGCAGCCGGAGGGCTCTTCAGGAGCTGTTCCGCTGTGCGCGGTGGATTCGGACCAACGGCGTCCAGATCGTGCATACGTATGGATTTTATTCCAACGTCTTCGGCATTCCGGCGGCCAAGCTCGGCGGCGCGCCGTACGCGATCGCGTCGGTCCGGGACACGCTCGAATTCCCGCCCGTGCAAAGCGCCGTCCATAAGCTCGTGGGGCGGTTCGCCGACGCGATCTTCGTCAACGCCGACGTCATTCGCCGGCGCCTCGTCGCCGGCGGCTACAACGGCGCCAAGATCAAAGTCGTCAAGAACGGCGTCGACCTCTCGCGCTTCGCTCCCGCAGCGCGACGAACGCCGCTCCGATCGCGGCTCGGTTGGGACGACAAGTTCATCGTGACCTACGCAGGAACGCACGGGATGGCGCACGCGCTCGACAAGGTGGTCGATGCCGCAGCGCGACTCGCACGCCGCGATGACGTGCGCTTTCTTTTCGTCGGCGAGGGCGCAGAGCGACGCGCACTCGAAGACAAGGCGCGGAGCGCGGGTCTCGACGGCGTTCGTTTCTTTGGTTCGGTCCCGCGCGAATCGATGCCCGAGGTGTACGCGACCGCCGACCTCTGCCTCGTGCCGCTCCGCAAGGCGGAGCTCTTCACGACCGTGATCCCCTCGAAGATTTTCGAAATCGCCGCGATGGAGCGACCGAT
>DATFWH010000199.1:0-3537 GCA_035259465.1 Binatia bacterium | reverse complement strand
GCCAATACGTGCGCGTCAACGAGGTTTTCGCCGAGTCGCTGCTGGAGGTCGTCGGCTCGGAAGACATCCTCTGGGTGCACGATTACCATCTGATGCTGCTGCCGGAGCTTTTGCGGAAGCAGCGGCCGGGACTCAAGATCGGATTTTTTCTCCATATCCCGTTTCCGCAGTTCGAGATCTACCGCCTGCTGCCGGCGCGCTGGCGGCGCGCGCTCCTCGAAGGGCTGCTCGGCGCCGACCTCGTCGGCTTCCACACGCACGACTACATGGAATACTTCCTCCGCTGCGTGCAGCGCGTGATCGGCTTGAAGCATCGCGTCGGCCACGTCCGCGTCGGCAGCCGCCTGGTGCGCGTGGGCGCGTTTCCGATGGGCGTCGATTTTAAAAAATTCAACGGCGCCGCCCGCGGCCCCGAGGGCCGGAAGAAAAAAGACGAGATCAAGAAATCGTTCGGCGAGAACAAGATCATCTTGTCCGTCGACCGGCAGGATTACTCCAAAGGCATCCTCCACCGGCTCCAGGGCTTCGAGGCGATGCTCGAGCGGGCGCCGGAATGGCACCGCCGCGTCATTCTTTTGATGATCGTCGTGCCCTCGCGCATCGGCATTCAGGATTACGAGGGCATGAAGCAGCGCATCGAGGAGCTGGTCGGTAAAATCAACGGGCGCTTCGGCGCGATCGACTGGGTGCCGATCATTTATCATTACCGCTCGGTGCCGTTCGATACGCTCGCCGCCGTCTACTCGATGAGCGACATCGCGCTCGTGACGCCGCTCCGCGACGGGATGAACCTGGTCGCGAAAGAATACGTCGCCTGCCGCGCCGACGGCACGGGGGTGCTGATTTTGAGCGAGATGGCGGGCGCTGCGAAGGAGCTCACCGAGGCGCTCATCGTCAACCCGAATCATAGAGACGAAATCGCCGACGCGCTCAAGACGGCGCTCGAGATGCCGCCGCGCGAGCAGATCCGCCGGAACCGCATGATGCAGAACCGGCTACGCCGCGCCGACGTCGCGCACTGGGCGATGGACTTCATCCGCGAGCTCGTGTCCGTGGAAACCGCGGAGGCGGCGGAGGCGCGTCCGCTCACCCCGGCGGCGCGCGCGGCGCTCGTGCGCCACTACCAGCGCAGCAGCCGCCGCCTGCTGCTGCTGGATTACGACGGCACGCTCGCGGCGTTCGTCGCCCAGCCTGCCCTCGCGCGGCCGAGCGCCGAGCTGCTCGAGCTTTTGCGCCGCCTCTCCGCCGATCCGCGCAACGATATCGCGCTGCTCAGCGGCCGCATTCGTGCGAACGTCGAGGATTGGTTCGGCGCGCTGCCGATCGGCCTCGTCGCCGAACACGGCGCGTGGATGAAAGAGGCGGGAAAAACGTGGGAATTGATCAAGCCGGTCTCCGCGGGTTGGAAAACGCAGCTGCTGCCGATGCTCAAATCGTACGCCGATCGCGTGCCCGGCACTTCCGTCGAAGAGAAGGAGTTCTCAATCGTCTGGCACTACCGCAACGCGGCGCCCGAGCGCGGCGCGCTCGCCGCGAGCGAGCTGTCGGACGACCTCCTGGCGTTTACGGCCAATATCGACGTTCAGGTGGTTCAGGCGAACAAGTCCGTGGAGGTGCGCTCGGCCGGAGTTGATAAAGGCGTCGCGGCGGCCCATTGGCTCGGTAAAGGCGGCTATGATTTCGTGCTCGCCGTCGGCGACGATCGGAGCGACGAGGATACCTTCGGCATTCTACCCGAACGGGCGTATTCGATCCGAGTGGGCGAAAGGCCGACGCGCGCGCGGTTTTGGGTGCGAAGCCCGGCGGATGTGCTGGACCTCGTTTCCAGGCTCGCCAAGCACGGCGAGCAGGAGGCGCTCAGGGCGCCTTCCGACCGCCCGATTTATCACTAGGTGAGGGGAGGGTAATTATTTCTCGTCGGCTTACATTTTGACCCGGTGGGTCATGCCCGAAGAGTCGTAATTGCTTGAGTTTCGGGCGATTTTTTTTGGCATGACCGTTGCTCCGTTAAATACCTGAGCGCCGACGGGAGAGGAGGTTGTATGAAAAAGCGCAATTTTCGGAAATTTGTCTTTGCCCTTTCGCTGCTCTCGCTCATTTTTGCCGGCATCAGCGGCTGCGTCGTCTACGACGACGGCTACTACGGCCGGGGATATTACGGCGGCGGTTATTACGGCGGCGGTTATTACCAGCCTTATTATTACCGCCCGTATTACTACGGCCATTATTATTCCCATCGCTACGATTAATCAGGGATTCCATCCGTAGCGATCTGACAACGCGACTGAACCCGAGCGGAATCCGCTCGGAAGAAAGGCTTTCATAATGCAGACCAACGTCAGCAGCGGCGGCATCATGTTCGATGAGATGGCATCTATGTTTCAGCCCGACAGTTTGCTGCCGGTCCAGTACTTCGAGAATTTTCGCCACAAAGTCCAGACCGAGCCGGAGAAGCGCCTCCTGCTCGCCGTGCTGGAAGACGCGCTCGCGTGCTACCAGAAGCACTTCTCGTCGCGCGGCGGCCGCGGCATGCGGCTTTTCCGCGAGACCGAAGAATGGATTTTTCGCGAGGACAGCACGCGCCCGTTTTCATTCACGAACATCTGTGAAGTCGTGGGTTTCGACCCGCAATACATCCGCAGCGGGCTGCTCAAGTGGCGCGAGATGAAGCTCGAAGAACTGTCGCGAATGACATTCGAGCCGCTGTCCCCGAAAGCAAAACGCATCAAGCTGCCGATCCCGCGGCGCATCGAGCGGAGCCGGATGATCGGGCTGCGCGTCTAAGCAGAACCGCCGCCCAGCAACGAAAACGCCCGCGCCCAAACTAAGGACGCGGGCGTTTTTTTATTCGCGCTTGCAGGAAAGCGGCGCATCGGATAATCGTAGCCGCGATGGATTCCGGGGCGCGCGACGGCGCGGCGGCGCGATGACGAAAAATATCTTTTCATGGCTCGGGCGCGAGTTCATCGCGCTTTCCGCCGAGGCGAAATCCCCCGGCGCGCCGGCCGAGCAGGCGCGCGAGATTTTCGCGCGCTTCGACGGCGAGCTCAAGGCGCTCGGGCTGTCGCTCGACCATACCGTGCGGAGCCGCCTCTGGGGCCGCGACCGGAAGAGCCGGGACCAGGGCAGCGAGGAACGCGTGCGGGCTTTGGGGGGCCGCGCGCGCTCGGCGAGCTCGAGCTTCATCGCGCCGGACCGATTCGATTCGGGCGCTTCGGTCGCGGTCGACCTCCTCGCGATGCGGCCGTCGCGGCCGTGCGAGAAAGTTCTCAAGGAATACGATCCGCCGATCGTGCCGCTGCGCTATCTCGTCTACGATTCCGTCGTGGTCCTCTCCGGCGTCACGGCCGTCCTTCCCACCCTCGAAGATCAGATGGGAAATATCCTCTCGCGCATCGGCGGCTCGCTCGCCGACGCGGGCGCGTCGTGGGAGCGCGTCGCGAAGGTTTCTTTTTATCTCCACCGCAGCCAGACGATCGAAGCCTTGAATGCGCTCTTCCGCAAAGTCGTCTCCGCCGACATCCCGCAGATGGAATA
>DATFWH010000198.1:0-2459 GCA_035259465.1 Binatia bacterium | reverse complement strand
CGGCACGGCCTCGAGCCCGGCGCGCTGGGCCGAGATGTACAACGAGCTCACGAACGATCCCGTGCTGCGCGGCCGCTATCAGTTCTGGATGTTTCAGTACAATACGGGACAGCCGATTCTTTATTCCGCGATGCTGCTGCGCCGTGCGCTGCACGACATCGTCACGGAGATCGATCCCGCGGGGCAGGACGAGGCGCTCAAGCGCATGGTGATCATCGGCCACAGTCAGGGCGGCCTCTTGACCAAGCTCATGGCGGTCCATAGCGGAGACCACTTCTGGAACAACGTGAGCGACGAACCTTTCGATAAAGTGGAGCTGCCCGCCGAAACGCGCGCGTTGGCGCGCGAGGCGATGTTTTTCGATCCGGTTCCGACGGTGCGGCGCATCGTGTTCATATCGACGCCCCATCGCGGAAGCTATCAAGCGAGAGGCTGGGTTCTTCCCCTGCTTCGGCGCATCATGACGATGCCCGGCACCCTCGCCAATCAATTCGCGACGCTCGCAAAGGCCGGTGAGCTGGGGGTGTTGAAGACGAGCCAGGTTCCAACCTCGGTCGAAAACATGAGCCCCGGCCATCCGTTTGTAAGAGCGCTGATCGATTTGCCGATCGACCCGTCGATCACGGCTCATTCCATTATCGCCGTGCTCGGCGAAGGACCGGTCACGGGCAAGACCGACGGGGTCGTCGCCTACGAGAGCGCGCACATCGACGGCGTCGAGTCGGAGAAGGTCGTCCGTTCCGGCCACTCGACGCAAGGCGAGCCGCAGACCATCGAAGAAGTGCGCCGCATCCTCCGCGAGCATCTCGGCGCGCAATAACCGCGCGTCAACGCTCGCGATTCTCCGCTACTGCTATTGGACCAAGGTCCAATATACAGCCTTCTCGTCGTTAGCCTATAAAAAATCGCTACGACAGGTGCGGCCGAAGGCGCATCTTTCGAGGTCGTCGATAGTCCGCCCAAATGAGGTGGACGGCTCTCTTTCGCCTTTGAGATCATGGATAGGCCGAGTTGAACGAAAGCATGTAAAGCGGCGACTCCGAGAAGATGAGCATGGATTATTTCTTCAAGGCCTTGCAGCAGAATCCGGAGCTCGCGATTTTTCTCGCGCTCGCGGTCGGCTTTGCCGTCGGCCAGATCAAAATCGTCGGCTTCAGCCTCGGGACGGTCGTCGGCACGCTGCTCGCTGGCGTCGTCATCGGGCAGCTCGACATCAAAGTTCCGGGGCCCGTGAAGACCGTCTTCTTCGATCTTTTTCTTTTCACCACCGGCTACAAAGTAGGGCCGCAGTTTTTCCGCGGGCTCAAGCGCGACGCGATGTCGCAAATGGCGCTAACGCTCGTGCTGTGCGTCACCTGTCTCGCCGCAGCTTACATCGCGGCGAAAATTTTTGCCTACGATGTCGGAACGGCGGCCGGCCTGCTCGCGGGCGCGTTCACCGAGTCCACCGTCATCGGCACCGCGGGCGACGCGATCAGCCGGCTCGCAGTCTCTGCGGAAGAGAAAGCCGCCCTGCTGAATAATATTCCGGTCGCCTACGCGGTGACCTATCTCGTCGGAACGACGGCGGTCGTCTGGTTCCTGCCCAAGGTCGGGCCCAAGCTCATGGGCGTTGATCTCAAAGAGGAGGCCAGGAAGATGGAGGCCGAGGTCTCGGCGAGAGCCGAGCCGCAGCCCGGCGTCATTTCCGCGTCACGCTCTTTCGACGTGCGCGCCTACCGCGCGACCAACGGGAAAATTTTCGGCAAGAGCGTCGCCGAGCTCGAGCGCATGCCCGAAGACTTTCGCTTCTTTATTCAGCGCATTCGCCGCGGCGCCGCTATCGTGAGCCCCGAGCCCGACACGGTCGTTCGCGAAGGCGACGTTCTCGCGGTCATGGCGCGCGGCGAGATTCTGGTCGAACGCGGCGCGGCTATCGGTCCCGAGGTGCATGACAAGGCGCTGCTCGATTTCCCGGTCGAGGTGGTCGACGTCGTGCTGACGAACAAAGCGATCGCCGGCAAAACCCTGCTCGACATCGTCCGGTCGGAGCCCTGGCGCTCGCAGTTTCGCGGCGTCTTTCTCAGACAGCTTACGCGCGCCGGGACGGACATTCCGATTCGGCCGACGACGGTTGTGGACCGCGGCGACTTGCTCACGCTGGTCGGGACGAAAGTCGACGTCGATCGCGCCGTCGCGGCGCTCGGCTACGCCGATTGGCCGAGCAGCGCGACCGATATGATTTTCGTCGGCACCGGCATCGTGATCGGCGGTCTCGTCGGCCTTCTCACGGTTACCGTCGCCGGGCTGCCGATCACGCTCACCGCCAGCGGCGGCGCGCTGATCATGGGATTGGTGTTCGGCTGGCTGCGCTCCGTGTTTCCCGTGTTCGGACGCATTCCCGAAGCCGCCATGTGGATTTTCGATACCGTCGGGCTGGCTGTCTTCATCGGCATCGTCGGGCTCACCGCCGGGCCGAG
>DATFWH010000197.1:0-8586 GCA_035259465.1 Binatia bacterium | reverse complement strand
GGTTTTATACATCTATCCGAGTCTGAAGGATTACGAGACCGGCTTTATCACGGAGCTGGAAGCGAAGTCGGAGCAAGCGTCGGCGCGAAGTCACGCGCTGGCGATCGCGAATTGCAAATACAGGAAGGTCCTCGTAAACGGCCATTGGTTCTCGCGCGTCCCGTGGCCGAACCGGGTAAAGACGCTTGCGCACGAGATGACGCACATCGCGGAATTCCAGCTCGGGAATTGGGGCTGCATCGCCCCGCACGCGTGGCTCACGGAAGGCTTCGCCCACTGGAGCGCCTATAAGGTGGTGGAAAAACTCGGTCTCGACACGTTCGCGGCGGCGCGAGACGAATTCATCCAAAACATCGCCGATTTTAAATTCGGCCGGACGCTGCCGCAGTTGAGCCGATTGGCGAGCCCGGCGGATTGGGATTACAGCGCCAGGAGCCTGGGTCTCGAATCGACCTACGCGCAGGCGTTTCTCGCCGTCGATTATCTGATCGAGCGGAAAGGTTTGTCGGCGGTTTTAAATTATTTCGCGCTCTTCGAGCGATCGCGCGACCGCGCGGAAAATTTCAGGACCGCCTTTGACGAAGATGTCTCGGTGTTCGACGCGGATTTCGGCGCCCATCTCAAAAAGATTTTGATGTAGGAGGCGTAAAATGTTTTCCGGTTCCATTGTCGCGCTCGTGACGCCGTTCAAGAACGGCAAAGTAGACTGGCAGAGCCTGGAAGGCCTCGTCGAGTTTCACATCCAGAACGGCACCAACGGCATCGTGCCTTGCGGCACTACGGGCGAGTCCGCCACGCTCGACCATACGGAGCATCACGACGTCATCAAGGCGGTCGTCAAAGCGGTCAAAAAGCGCGCCCCGGTGATCGCCGGCACGGGCTCGAACTCGACGCAGGAGGCGATCGATCTCACGATCGGCGCCGAGCGCGCGGGCGCAGACGGCGCGCTCTTGATCTCGCCCTATTACAACCGGCCGATGCAGGAAGGCATCTACCAGCATTACAAGGCCGTCGCCGCGTCGGTCGGCATCCCGCTGATTGTCTACAACATTCCGTCCCGCACAGGTTCGAAGATCGAGCCGGAGACGCTCGCGCGTCTGAGCGAGATCAAAAACATCGCCGGAGTAAAGGAGGCGACCGGCTCGGTCGATCAAGCCATCGACGTCATTCGTCTATGCGGCGACCGGCTCGCGGTCTTTTCGGGCGAGGATTCGCTTACGTATTCGTTGATGGCGCTCGGCGGCAAGGGTGTTATCTCGACCGTCGCCAACATCGCGCCAAAGGCGATGGCGGATTTGACGCAGGCGTGTCTCAAAGGCGATTGGCAAAAAGGCCGCGAGCTGCAATTCCGGCTGATTCCTCTTATCCGCGCGGTCTTCCTCGAGACCAATCCCATCCCATCCAAAGCGGCGCTTGCGCTGATGGGCAAATGCAGCAATGAGATGCGCCTGCCGCTCACGCCGATGGCCGAAGCCAACGTCAAAAAGCTCCGGCAGGCGATGGCCGATTTCGGTCTGCTCAAAAACTGACATGCTGGATGCCATCGTCTGCGGCGCGGCGGGGAGAATGGGCGCCACGCTCGTGCGCCTGATTCACGAGAGCCGAAATTTGAAGCTCACCGGCGCCGTCGAGTCGCCCGACAACCCGCAAATCGGCCAAGACGCCGGTGAAGTCGCCGGCGTGGGGAAACTCGGAGTTGCAATCGTCGCCGAGCTCGAGCCGCTGCTCAAAACACAAGCCGTCGTGATCGAGTTTACCGCTCCCGCGGCGACGCTGGAGCATGCGCGGGTTGCCGCGCGGAAGAACGCGCCCATCGTCATCGGGACGACGGGGCTCGATTCGAAGCAGCGGGAAGAGATCGGGAGGCTCGCGCGCGATGGCCGCATCCTTATCTCCGCCAACATGAGCCTCGGTGTGAATCTGCTCGTGAGCCTTATGGGAAAAGTCGCGGCCATTCTCGGCGACGATTACGACGTCGAGATCATCGAAGCGCACCACCGGTTCAAAAAGGATGCGCCGAGCGGCACGGCGCTGGCGCTGGCCGAGCCGATCGCAAAGGCGCTGAAGCGCGATCTCGGCGCCGCCGGCGTATCCGGCCGCAAAGGGATCGTCGGCGAGCGCACGAAAGAGGAAATTGCTCTTCTTTCTGTCCGCGCCGGCGACATCGTCGGCGAGCATACCGTCATTTTCGGCGGCCTCGGCGAGCGCGTCGAATTTATCCACCGTGCCCAGAGCCGCGAGACTTTTGCGCGCGGCGCGCTCCGCGCCGCAGTCTGGCTTGCCAAGCAGAAAAAAGGCCTCTACAGCATGCAGGACGTGCTCGGGCTGTAAGTACCCGCCGGGTTCACCTATAATGGTTGGATATTTATGACCGATATGGAAACGATCGTGTCGCTGTGCAAGCGGCGCGGCTTCATTTTTCAATCGAGCGAGATTTACGGCGGCACAGGCTCGTGCTGGGATTACGGGCCGCTCGGCGTGCTGCTCAAGAATAACGTCAAGCGCGCGTGGTGGAGAGACAACGTCGAGCTGCGCTCCGACATGGTCGGTCTCGACGCGTCGATCCTTATGGCTACGCGCGTCTGGAGAGCGAGCGGCCACCTCGATCATTTCACCGATCCGATGGTCGACTGCCGGGCCTGCAAGCGGCGGTTTCGCGCCGATAAGATCGATGAGGAGCCGTGGACGCACTACTGCGAAGCGGCGAAGGGCAATAAATTCGTCATTCCCGGCGGCGAGGCGTGCAAGCACTGCAACCATCGACGCTCGCTCTGTCCCGCCTGCGGCAAGGGCGAGCTCACGGAGCCGCGGCAGTTCAATCTTATGTTCAAGACCTTTATGGGGCCCGTCGAGGACGAAGCAGCGGTTACCTATCTCCGTCCGGAGACCGCGCAAGGCATCTTCGTCAACTTCGACAACGTGCTCCAGTCGATGCGGCTGAAGCTGCCCTTCGGCATCGCGCAGATCGGCAAAGCCTTTCGCAACGAGATCACGCCGGGAAACTTCACCTTCCGCACGCGCGAGTTCGAGCAGATGGAGATCGAATACTTCGTCATGCCGGGAACCGACGAGGAATGGCATCAGCGCTGGCTCGACGAGCGCTTTTCCTGGTATCCGAAGTACGGCATGCGCAAGGAGAACCTGCGTCTCCGCGAGCACGCAAAAGACGAGCTCGCGCATTACGCTAAGCGGACCGCGGATATCGAATATAAGTTCCCGATGGGCTGGAGCGAGCTCGAAGGCATCGCCAACCGCACCGACTTCGATCTCAAGCAGCACGCGAAATTCAGCGGCAAGGCGCTGGAGTATTTCGACGAGGAGACAAAGGAAAAAGTCGTCCCGTACGTTATAGAGCCTTCGGCGGGAGCCGACCGCGCGACGCTGGCCTTCATGGTCGACGCGTATAATCAGGAAGAGGTGCGCGGCGAGAAGCGGGTCGTGCTAAAGTTTCATCCCGAGCTCGCGCCGCTGAAAATCGCCGTCTTGCCGCTGCTCAAGAAAAACGACCGCATCGTCGAGACGGCGAAGAAGCTTTGCAGCGATTTGAGAAAGCGCTGGTATACCGTTTACGATGACACCGCTTCCATCGGCCGGCTCTACCGGCGGCAGGACGAAGTCGGCACGCCGTTCTGTATCACGATCGACGTGCAGACCGTCGGCGACGACAAGGCCGCGGCCGACGACAAAGTCACGATACGCGACCGCGACACGATGCAGCAGATCCGCGTGTCGATCGCGAACGTTCCTGAAATTATGACGAAGCTAGTGGAAGGCGCGTGGGCCGAGGTCGCGGCCAACGCCGACTACAAGATACCCGCCAAAGAATAAAGCGGCTTTCGATCGCTCAAACGCCGCGATCGCGCCGGATGTCCGGCGCGATCGCATATCGTTTCATTCAACTCTCGTCCAGCTATTTAGTAGCGATATTGAGCAGGTCTGTAGCCCTGAGACGAGTACGGGCTCTGCTGGTACTGCTGATTTTGCGGCGCCGGCGGTGGATAGCCCTGCCCCTGATCAGGCGGATAGCTCTGATCGGGCGGCGGCGGTTGCCCCTGGTCATATCCAGGCCCGTACGGCGGCGGGTAGCCGGGATCGTACGGCGGCGGCGGATACCCGTAGTCGGGTGGGGGCGGCGGAGGCGGATAACCATAGGCCGGCGGTCCATACCCATATCCATACCCATATCCATATAAGAATGGAGAGATCAGCAAGCCTGTAGCGATGCCTCCAAAAACTCCCGCGGCGATCGCGGCGCCGTTGTAGTAGTAACCGCAGCAGTGACCGTAATGGTAGTGCCCGTAGCCATAATACGGATAGTAGCCGTGGCCGCCGTAGTAGCCGCCGCCATATCCGCCGTGACCGCCATAGTAGCCGCCATAGCCAGCACGGCCGCCATAATAACCGCCGCCATAGCCTCCACGTCCCGCGGCCGGAGCGAAACCGCCACGGCCAGCGGACGGAGCGAAGCTGCCGTGACTTGGGGCGGAAGCGAAGCCGCCACGGCCCGCGGACGAAGCGAAACCGCTACGACCGGTGGACGGAGCGAAGCTCCCCCGGCTCGAGGCCGGAGCGGAGCTGCCATTACGCGCGGCGGAAGCGAAACCGCCACGATTGCCGGCAAAGCTCTGGACCGGGAACAGCAAGCTTGCCACGAAGGCAGCGATCAATCCCAGTGTATTCAGTTTCTTCATATTATCTCTCCTTCGAAGATCTCATCGATAATAGTGGTACGGATCCGGCAAATACAACAGCGTATCTTAAATATTTCATCGCCGTGGGTCCTTATTAATTACCATCCCCAATACCGGTATCGCGGATAATAACCGTAGTTATACGGGTAAGGCCGGTAATAATGTCCGTAGCCGTAATACCGATACGGTCGATAGTACGGATATGGAGCGTACGCGTAATAGGAGTACGGTGCGTATGCGTAAGGATAAAAGTAAGGCGGGTAGTAATATTTACGCCACGACCACGCATAGCCGGCCGAGGGGATCAGGAGCAACATAACCACGCCCAACAAAAAAGCTTTTTTCATGGCATGTCTCCTTTCCGGCTGATATCCAAATTCTTTTGTGCTCCTCTATCCTCCTCCACGAGTCCAGATTTGAAAGGCGCAGATAAAAGTCTAGACCTTCGCCTGCGTGAATCAAGGTCGACGCTAAGAAAAGATAAAAATACTTTTACTTTCATGGCTGCGTAATCACGTGACAATGCCCAGCGGCGCCGGCGCTTGGTACGCCGGGAAAATTTTGCCGAGGTCGGTTCTGCCGAGGTGGCGCGACAGCACTTCGCCGCACACGGCGCGAAAATCCGTTGTGAGCGCGAGATCGCGGCCTTCGTAGAGCGCGTCGGGATCCAGCCCCGGCCAGCGGCCGTAAACTTTTCCGCCTTTGACTTTCCCTCCCATGACGAACATGACGTTGCCGTGGCCGTGATCGGTGCCGCGGTTGCCGTTCTCGCGCGCCGTGCGGCCGAATTCCGACAGCGTCAAAAGAACGACGTCCTCGATTTGATCACCGAGGTCGCGCGCAAACGCCGCCAGGCCCTCGGCGAACTCCTTCAGTCGATTGGCCATTTGGCCCGACGCACCGCCTTCGGCGACATGCGTATCCCAGCCGTCGACTTCGGTGAAGGCGATCTCGAGGCCGACCTTCGATTTCACGAGCGTGGCGATCTGTTTAAGGCTCGCGGCGAAACGGCCGCTGGGGTAAGTTTCCTTGGACGAGGGCGGCGCCGCGCCGGCGGCTTGAAGCGTCCGCATCGCATCGAAGAGACCGGCCGCGCTCTGGCGCAGCAGCGGTTCGCGCACATTCGCATAGCGCTGCTCGAGCGCCGGCGCGAGCAGCGGATCGCGAAGCCGAAACTCTTCCACGGACGTCAGCGTCATCGCCTGCGCGTCGCCGGAAAGAATACGCGGCGTCCTGAAGGTGATGGCTGCGGCGCGTAGCGGACCTCGCTCGCCGCCGTCCTGCAACATACGATTGAGCCAGCCGTCGCGAACGCTTTTCACGCCGGGCGTCCCCGATTCCATATAGTCCTGCGCGTCGAAGTGAGACCGGCTGTTGTCCGGCGATCCCGCCGCATGCACGACGGCGAGCCGGCCGCCGGCGAACAGAGGCTTGAGCGGCGCGAGCGAAGGATGCAAGCCGTAAAAGCCGTCGAGATCGACCGCAGGCTCGGCTCCTGAGCCCGGCTCGGCGACAGCGATCGTCGGCCGCAGCGCATAGTACGAGCGGTCTTTGAAAGGGATCACCGCATTGAGGCCGTCCATGCCGCCGCGCTGGAAGACGACGACCAGTACCTTGTTTTTCCTTTTGACTTCGCCCCCGGCGGCGCGGACGAGAAAAGACGGCGGCAGCCCGAGCGCCAACAACCCCATGCCCGAGCTTTTTAAAAACAGTCTTCGCGTGAGGCTCATGGTCACCTCACCTGAAATTCCGGCGCTGCGAGCGCCAGCGCGGTCATCTCGCCGGCCTGGATTCGCGTGCCGCGAATACGATTCGCCGTAAGGTCAATGGCGAAATTGATGCGCGCGAGCAGCATGTCCGGGCTTGTCCAGGTTGAAGCGACATCGGGAAAGCCTGTCGGCGGCACGGAGAGGAACAGCGGCTCGCCCATCGCGATCAGGTGTCGGACTACCGGCGGTGCGCCGTCGGTCTCCCCGCCCGCGGCGCGCAGCGCGCTGGCGACGAATTCTATGGGTTTTTTAATTTTCGCGCCGACGGTCTCTGGGGCAAAAAACTCCGGCGCCGCAAAGATGGCGCGTAGCGTCTGCTTCAAATCGCCGCCGCTGTCGCGAAAGACGTCGGCGATGCGCGCCACGAAAGCGGGCGGCGGATCGTCGCGGACGAAACGGCGGACGAGCTTCGTCGAAATGAACCGGGCGGTCGACGGATGACCGGCGAGAAGGTCAATGACCTTGATCCCGTCTTCGAAGCCGCCGCCGGCCGCGATCGTCGTTCCGAGCACACTCTTGGTCCCGCGATCGTGCAGGCGCGAATCGAAAAGAAATTCCGGCCTGCCGCGCGGCTGCCGGATCGTCCAGCCGGTAAAGCAGCGCGCCACCTCGCCCACATCCTTTTGCGCGTACCCGCCGTCGACGCCGAGCGTGTGCAGCTCCATCAACTCGCGCGCGTAGTTTTCATTTATACCGGCTTTTCGAATCGCAGCGTTGCCGTTGCGAGGGCGGTTGAGCGCGTTGTCCGGACTCGAGCTCAGCCAGTTATCGAGATAAAACAGCATCGCCGGGCTCTGCGCCGTCGCGAGCAGAAGATCGCGAAAACGCCCGAGCGCGCGCGGCCGGATCGTATCGCGTTCATATTCCGTGACGAGCCAGCGGTCGACGCCTTTCGCGGCGAAAACATTGAAGTGATTGATCCAGAAATCGACCATCACTTCCTGCAGCTGGCGCGCGCTGTAGACGGCGCGCAGGAGCTTCGCGCGCTGCAGCTCGGAGATCACGAAGCGCGGCGTCTGCTCCGGCGCCGTCGTCATTCCTCTCGCAAGCGCCTGCTGCTGGGGCGGATAAAGCTCCAGCAGTTCCGAACCGCTGAGGTTCAGCGTCTTAAGAGTTTTCAGCTTTTCTTCGGCGAGACGGTCGGGAAGCTTTTCAGGATCGAGCTGCTCTTCGAGATACGCGGGAATGCCCTTGGCTTTGACTTTCTCAATCTCCGCCGCCGTGGGGCCGAAGCTCACGCGGCTTAGAAAGTGGTGAATCTTCTGGTCTTCGGTGAGGGCCACTGGCCGCCGTGATTACGATTGCTCCGACGGGCCGGCGTGCTGCCGGCGCCATTCGCGGAACTGCTGCATGCGCTCGGCGCGGAGCTCGCTCAAGCGCGCCTTCTGCTCGTCGGTCAAGATACCGAGCACCTGGTTGCGAATATGTGCCCGCGCGACAATCAGCTGAGCTTGAATCGACGCGATATCCTGCGCCTGAGACCGCACGGCGGCTTCATCGAATGCCCCCTCGGACGATTGTCTGAGAGCGGCCTGTTTCTCGTGCAGCTGCTGCATGAGCGGGCGAATCGTATCGCGGCTGTTCGTAAAGATATCGTGAATTTCAGAGCGCTGCGTATCCGACAACTGCAACTGGCTAAAGAGCGGCGCGCCCATCCGCCACATACCAGGCCGGCCGAAGCCCGGATCGGCAAGCACTGTCGACAGCCCAAGCGAGGCCGCAAACGCGATGACTCCACCGATAAGCGCGATTTTTTTAAGCGTCATGAAGTCTCCTTATCTGCGTTTTACAACGGGGATTGCCGATCTCAGTACCGGACCCGGCCGTCTGACCACACCCGGCGCCGTTAGAACCGGCGCCGCAGGAACAACGACCTGAGGCGCCGCGAAATATGCAGGATAGTAGTAACCGTAAGACTGGAGGTACAGCTGATAATGAAGCACGTGCAGTTGATAATAAGGATCGTAGGCCTGGGGATAATCGGGTTGAACGTCGACGTAAGCGCCGTATGGGTCGTACCCGTACGGCACTTGGGCGCGCGCCGGAGCGGATGAGAAAAACACAGCTGCGGCAAAACAGATCGCGAATAGAACCTGTTTCACATAGCCTCCCCGCGCACTCATCCC
>DATFWH010000196.1:0-7375 GCA_035259465.1 Binatia bacterium | reverse complement strand
GCGGGTCGCGCGCTCGCGCAGACGCCCGGATATTTTCTCCGGGTCCGATGGTTCGAGATGCTCTCGGCCCGTCTGCACAATCACCGCATCCACGATGTCGGACGGATTTATCTCACGGGGAATCAAGTCACCGGACGCTTCACGATATCGGAGCTCGTGCTTGACGAAATCGTAAAGCTCGTGCAGAAGCCGCTTATCGATTCGTGTCTCCGACCTATTTCTCGGCGTTGTCATGGAAATCTGTGGCAGGCTCAGGCGGGATGGTGCACAGGATGGAGGCTGCCGGAGCGCTCCCACGAGCGAAGGCGAAAGCCGAGCGCAACCAGCAACACGCCGAAAAGGATCGCGTATGCGCCGATCCATAGAGCCAGCGCCAGCGCCCCAGCGCCCGGGAACAGCGCGAGCAATATACCGAGTGCGATCGAGGCGACGCCGCTCAGCACCAGCAGCCATTCGTGATCGATGACCTTACGCAGCCGGATGGCCGCCGTGATCTCCAGCGCTCCGGTGACGAGAGCCCAGGCGGCGATGACATACAGAAGCGCAACGGCGGTAATCCCCGGCCAAACGAAGGTCACAATGCCGGCGATGATGCCTACGAAGCCCTCAAGGAGCAGCACCCACCACTGCTCGTTCGTCGCGCGATTGCGCAGCGCGCTGATAAGCGCAAGCACGCCGTCCACGAGCGCGTAGGCGCCGAACAAAAGAACCAGAACTGCAAGCGAGATGGCCGGCGCGAAGAACGTCGCGATGCCGAAGAGAATGCCGGCAACTCCGCGGAGCAGCACGGCCCACCAGTTGCGGGCCAGAATATCGACATCCAGCGCTTCGACGGGCCGATTATCGTACGTCCTTTCAATGGTATTCATGAGTAACCTCCGGTTCAATGGGAATTCTCGCTACTTCAACTGTCAAGCAACGCATATGCCACGCGGCCCAGGCGGCAAACTCTGATTGCTTACGCGGATCGAGAACGCGACGCGTTGCGAATATCCGCGAATTTACGATTTGTCGCGATTTTTAAGGACGCTCGCTTCAGCCTTTTGCGGTGATTCGAAGTGGTCTCTCAATTGCACGTTTTTCTCTGTAAATCTTTTTTTAGGAGGATGCTTCTATGGCAAAGGAAAGCAGAGACGTGGCCCGGCAAGAGCGGCAGCAAGGCGGAGCTGTAACACCATTCAGGCCTTTGGCCGAGATTGCGCGCTGGGAGAGAGATTTCGACCGGATGCTGGAGAACTTTTTCCGCGGTCGATTTCCATTGTCTTTCGAGGATCGCTGGAGCGAGCGGCTGGGTGTGAGGGAACCCGCCATCGATCTTTACGAGGACAAGGACGATATCGTAGTGAAGGCCGAGATGCCCGGCCTGAGCAAAGACGATATCGAGGTCGACATCACCGATCATCTGCTCATCCTCAAGGGAGAGAAGAAAAAAGCAGAAGAGGCTAACGAGCGGGACTACTACCGCTCAGAGCGCGTATACGGCTCGTTCGTGCGTTCGATACCGCTCCCTTCCGAAACCGACCCCCAGAAGGCGCAGGCGACGTTCAAGAACGGAGTCCTGGAAGTCCGGCTGCCGAAGAGCGAGGAAGCGAAAAAACGTGAGATAAAGGTGAAAATCGAGGGCGAGGCCGAATCCGGGCAGCGCCGAAGCTAGTACGAAGGCTGGGAAATATCACGATACCGGACGAGCGCCGCGGCCGCCGGCGCTCGTTTACTTTTCGTACTTTGTTTACCGTTCCTACTTAATGATCTGGCCGTTCACCGGATCGGCGACCGCGGCTTCCAAGCCGCGGACGCCCTTCCATTCGTCCGGCGGACGTACGCGCCCGTCGGTGCCGACCTGATCGAGCCCCCAATAAATTTCCAGCGAATGGCCGTCGGGGTCGAGAAATTCGACCGCGATCTGACAGCCGGCGCGCCGGCGCCCTTCAAATGTGATCGGCACATTGAATTCGCGCAGGCGATCGCGCACCCGGAAGACCTCTTCTACCGCGCCGACCTCGAAGGCGATGTGATGCAGCTCTTCGTGCTTCGATCGGCCCGGCCCTGAGCCGACAAGCGCGATCGAATGATGATCGGTGCCGCAGCGCAGAAAAGCAAAGCCGCCCGGCTGCATATCTTCCGGATAGACGTCCGACACTTTGAAGCCCAAGACCTCCGTATAGAATTTCATCGAGCGCTCGAGATCGCCGACCATAATCACGACATGACCCAGGCGGCGCACTTTGAACGGCATTTCTTTAGGCGGAGCGAATTTGCGCAGCTTATCGACATCGAGCATGTGCGGCCCTCCTAGTTTTATTCGCCAGGCAACAGAAATACTAATCGATGCGGCGGCGAAAAAAAAGGCGCGCGGTATCCGGCATTTTTACGTCTTGGAAATAGGCCGGAATTGTGTTTTTTTATATTTGGCGGCGGAGCCTGGGGACGTTTCTTCGCATGGCTTTTAAATCCAACCAGATGCCGGTTGTTTTCGGCGCGGCGCACAGCGTTACGGAGAGGCTCTGGCGGCCGGCGGCCGATATTTATCAAACCCGCGACGGCTGGATCATCAAATACGCAATCGCGGGCGTGAAGCCGGAGGATATTCACGTCGCCATCAAGGGATCGGCGATCACTGTGAGCGGCTGTCGCCGCGATTGGAAGCTGGAAGAAGGGTGGACGTACTATGCAATGGAAATATCTTACAACCGCTTCGAGCGCACGATCGAGCTGCCTTGCCTGTTGGACGGCGCCGAAGTCCATGTCGAAGCGCGCGACGGCCTCATGATCGTCCGGTTGAGGTGTCGAGGAGAGAATCCGTGAGCGACTCTGAAGAAGAAAAAATACAAACGCTGCCGCTGTTGCCGATCAAAAACAGCGTCCTGTTCCCGACGCTGTTGATGCCGATCAACGCCGGCCGGCCGGCTTCGATCGCGGCTATCGAGGCGGCGCTGGCGACGGAAGAAAAAGAGCTCGTCGTTTTTGCGCAGCGGGACGCCTCGATCGACGAGCCGCAGGCGGGCGACCTTTACACGATCGGCACCAAGGCGGTGATCAAAAAGATGGCGCGCGGGCGCGGCGGCATCGAGGCGGTGCTGCTCGGCGGCGAGCGCGTCGTTCTGATCAAAGTCGAGCACGACGGCGCCTATCAGCGCGCGCGCGTGCGTCCGCTGCCGATCATCGAAGAGAAAAGTCCCGAGGTCGAGGCGCTCCATCGCGAAGTCATCGATCTCGCCACGCGCGCCGTCGAGCTCACGCAGCCACAGGCCGCCGCCGGCATGGCGCAGCTGATAGCGAACGCGCAGGGGCCACTCCGGCTCGTCTACATGCTCGCGCCGATGTTCAGCTTGGAGCTCGAAAAGGAGCAGTCGCTGCTCGAAGCGCCGACGGTCGCGGACTGCCTGCGCCTGATGCATTCCTATCTCTCGCACGAGCTCCAGGTCCTAGAGCTCCGCAGCAAGATCGCCAGCGAAGCGCAGACCGAGATGAGCAAGGAACAGCGCGACTACCTTCTGCGCCAGCAGCTGAAGGCGATTCAAAAAGAGCTGGGCGGCGAAAATCCCGAGCAGAATGAGCTCACGCTTTTGCGCGAGCGCGTCGAGAAGGCCGACCTGCCCGAAGACGTGCGAAAAGAGATCGAGCGCGAGCTCGGCCGCCTCGAACGGCTTCCCCCGGCCGCGCCCGATTACAACGTCGGGCGCACGTATCTCGACATGCTGCTTGAGCTGCCGTGGAGAAACTCGACCGACGACAACATCGACATTGCACGCGCGCGCACGGTGCTGGACGAGGATCACTACGATCTGCGCGAGGTGAAAGACCGCATCCTCGAACACCTGGGCGTTTTAAAACTGAACCCGACGGCGAAATCGCCGATCCTCTGCTTCGTGGGCCCTCCGGGTGTGGGCAAGACTTCGCTCGGGCAGTCGATCGCGCGCGCTCTCGGGAGGAAGTTCGAGCGTTTGAGCCTGGGCGGCCTGCACGACGAGGCCGAGCTGCGCGGCCACCGGCGCACCTACATCGGCGCTATGCCGGGCCGCGTGATCCAGGCGATCCGGCGCGCCGGGGTCAACAATCCGGTTTTGATGCTCGACGAGGTCGACAAGATCGGACACGACTTTCGCGGCGATCCCGCGGCGGCGTTGCTGGAAATCCTGGACCCCGAGCAGAACCGCACATTCCGCGACAACTACATCGATCTGCCGTTCGATCTGTCGAAGGTCTTCTTCATCACAACGGCGAACACGCTGGATACGATCGCGCGGCCGCTGCTCGATCGCATGGAGATCCTGCGTCTCTCCGGCTACAGCGAAGAGGAAAAGATCGAGATCGCGAACCGCTATCTGATTCCGCGGCAGATCAAAGAGGCCGGGCTTCAGCCGGAGCACGTGACGATCGACCGCGAGGCGCTGAAGGCGATCGTCTCGCTTTACACGCGCGAAGCCGGCGTGCGGCAGCTCGAGCGCACGATCGGCCGGATCGAGCGCAAGGTCGCCGTCCTGCACGCGGAGGGAAAAAAGGAGCCAGTAAAGATTACGCGAGATAACTTGGCCGAATGGCTCGGCCCGCGGCGTTTTTCCACCGATCAAGCGCGGAAACAGCTGCCGCCCGGCGTCGCGACCGGACTCGCGTGGACCGAGACCGGCGGCGACGTGCTGTACATTGAAGCGACGCTCCTTCCCAGCGGGCGCGGTCTCACGCTTACAGGACAATTGGGCGAAGTCATGCAGGAATCGGCGCGCGCCGCGCAGAGCTACATCTGGTCGCACGCCGAAGATCTCGGCATCGACCGTAGCTTGTTCCGCCGCTACGGCGTGCACATTCATGTTCCGTCGGGCGCGACGCCCAAGGACGGCCCTTCCGCCGGCGTCACGATGGCGACGGCGCTCGCGTCGGTTTACAGCCGCTTTCCCGTGCGCGTCGATACGGCGATGACCGGCGAGATCACGCTCACCGGGCTCGTGCTGCCCATCGGCGGCGTCAAGGAGAAGGTCCTCGCAGCGCGGCGGTTCGGCATTAAGCGCGTCATCCTGCCGCGCGACAATCAGAAGGATTTGAGCGAGCTGCCGGAGACCGTTGCGAAAGAGATGGAGTTCATCTTCGCCGATAAGATCGAAGACGTTCTCACTGCCGCCATTCCACAGCTAGGAAAACATTTCTCGGCGCTGGAACAGGCCGCGATCTGACGATTTCTTCGTCGCGCCGTTGAATCCGTTTCGCGTCTGATATAGAGCAGAACTATACCTACATTCACCCGGAAAGGAGGATGGACCACGAATGATTGAAGTCGGACAACAAGCACCTGATTTCGAGCTGCCCAGTCAGCTGGACGGCCAGAAATTCAAGCTGAGCCAGTTCAAGGGTAATAAAAACGTGATGCTCGTGTTTTATCCGCTGGATTGGACGCCTACCTGAACGCTGGAGATCCCGGGAATTCAGGCCCTGCTGGGCGAATTCGAACGGGCAGACACCCAGGTTCTGGGAGTAAGCGTCGACAGCATCCACTGTCATAAGAACTGGGC
The DNA here is from genome assembly GCA_035259465.1 of Binatia bacterium. Lineage (GTDB taxonomy): Bacteria > Desulfobacterota > Binatia > UBA9968 > UBA9968 > JAJPJQ01. Next base: position 1,871 of record DATFWH010000196.1, on the reverse strand, counting down.
CAAATCCATGGGCGGGGTGACTTATCCGCTTTTGGCGGACTTTCATCCCAAAGGGGATATGGCGCAGAAGTACGGCCTTTACATCTCGGATAAGGGCATCACGGATCGCGCGACGGTGATCGTGGACAAGAGCGGCACAGTCCGCTACGCCAAATCGGTCACACCGGCGGGACAACGCGACCCGAAGCAGCTCTTGGCCGAGGCGCAAAAGGTAAACCAAGGCAACAAAAAATAGGCGCGCCGACGCGCCGCGAAAAAAGCCCGTTCGCCGAGTGGCGGACGGGCTTTTTTATTGGCGCACCTTCCAGAGCTAAAAACTTACTCAGGCGAGCATAACCGGGGGGACGATTTCGAGCAGGTCCGAGCGCGTCATCGTCACGTTGTGCTTGTAGCCGAAGCTCGTAAAGAGCGAGAAGGCCTGCAGCATATGCTTCTCGTCGTTGTGCGTCGTGCAGTCCATCGGCACGACGACGCGGTAGTCGCGCACGCTGAACGCCATGACGGCGCTCTGGATGCAGTTGCGCGTCGAGATGCCCGTCACGATGACGCTGCTCTCGCCAGGGCGCATCCCCAGCTTCGGCAGAAGACTTTCCATTTCCGTCTTATAAAAGCAGTCGTGCGTATGCTTGACGATGAGCGGCTCGCCGACCGCGGGTTTCAGGTCGTCGATCAACTCCGCGCCCCAGCTGCCTTCGAGCTTGCGGACCGTATTCTTAAACACGGTGAATTCGAGCGCATCGGGCGAGCGCACTGATTGCGTATGAACGATTTTTCCGCCGGCGCGACGCATGCCGTCGAGCAATCCGCGAATTTTCGGAATGATCTTCCGCACCGGCTCGCCGATGTAGAGCGCGCCGTCGGAATGACAATTCTCGTTCTCCATGTCGATGACGAGCAGCAGCGTTTTATCCGCTTCCAGCTTTACGGGAACGGGTTTCGGATAATCCAACTCGATCAGCATGACGATTAGCTCAAGCGCGCGCCGCGCCGACATCGATGAAGATGCCGTCGGGATCCGATAGCTGATAACGCCCGTAGCGGCAGCCGGCGATGAGCGCCTCGCGGCGCTCGCCTTCGGCGGGGACGAAGATGATGCGCTCGCGCATCTCCGGATCGGCGGCGCGCAGCGCCTTCACGTCGCTCTCCACGGCCGCGACGCTCTCTACTTCGAAGCCGACGTGCTCGATGCCGGGGCCGTCGATGCTCGCGCCGTCGTAGTCGCTCATGCGCCACGGCGCGATCACGATCGTGATTCTGCCGTCGGTGAGATAGTAGTTCGGGTCTTCGAGCGCCTTTTCTTCTTCGGCGAGATCGAAGACGTCGCGGTAAAATTCGGCGATCATCTCGGGATGGATCACCCGCAGTTTGAAATGCCGGATGCGCCGCGGCTGCGTCCGCTCCTTTTCCACGTAAACGTCGGCGCGGTTTTCCATGCCCTCCTGCGTGAGATCGAAGAAATTGCCCTCCGGATCGTGCGCTCCGAGCGTCGCGAACGGCCGGTTCGACGGTCGCTTGAGCACCTGGACGGCCGGAAAGCGCTTGCGGATGCGCGCGGTCGCCTCTTCGACGTCGTCGACGTCGATGCCGAAGTGATGCAGGCCCGGGACATAACCGGGCTTGCGGCCGATGACGGTCACGCCGACGTAGCCGTCGCCGATGCTGAGCGCGGCGTTCGACCGAATCGCCTTTTCTTCTTCGGGCGAGCCCGGCTTCGCGCGCTTCATGCCGAAGACGGCTTCGTAGAATTTCGCCTCGCGCGGGAAATTTTCGCTCACAATTGCGAGGTGCTGAATGCGGGAGCGCATGGGCCTACTTGACGAACTTCTTGAAGAAGCCTTCCTTCTCCAGCTCGTCAATCGTACTCTCGTCGA
>DATFWH010000195.1:0-2312 GCA_035259465.1 Binatia bacterium | reverse complement strand
GGCCGTGTAGTCGGCGATGTCGTAGCCGTCGTCGCGTAAAGGCGAGACATAGAAAGGCAAAAGCCATAATGCCGTGACGCCGAGGTCCTGGAGATAGTCGAGTTTCTCGGTCAGACCGCGGAAGTCGCCGATGCCGTCCTCGTTGCTGTCGCGGAAGGCGCGCACGTGCAGCTGATAGATAACCGCGTCTTTGTACCAGAGCGGGTCGTCGCTTAACGGATTGTCTTCGCCGGGTCGCGTTCGTTCTGCCATGATGCTGCCGCGGGTTGTAGTTATCGGCCCTTAGGTGACGCCGAAGCGTCCGGCTCGACACGGAGGATGTGCGCCGGGACGGCATCCGGCCGGAGCTCGACGTAGTTGCGCGCGCCGCGCCAAGCATAGCGGGCGCCTGTGAGCAGATCGTGAACCCGATATGCCGCCTCTGGCTTTACGCCGAGCTCTTCGAGGGCGAGATCGACCCAGCCCGATTGCACGTATCTCCAATCGAGATTGACGATGGTCAGGATCACGTTCGAGCGGTCCGGCGTCCGCTTGCTGTAACAAACCATCTCGGGGTTATCGAGCGCGTGAAAGCGCAGCCGCCGGTCGCTTTGCAGCGCGGGGTTGTCCTTTCGAATGCGGTTCACGGCGGCGATGAAGTCTTTCAAGCTGTCGGGTTTTTCTAGATCCCAGCGCTTGATCTCGTATTTTTCCGAATTGAGATATTCCTCGCTCCCGGGCTCCTTCGGCCGATTCTCCATCAGCTCGAACGCGGGACCGTAGATGCCGCAATTCGAGCCCAGCGTCGCCGCGAGCACGTAGCGCGCCATGAACGCGGGGCGGCCGCCTTGTTGCAGATAATCCATCAGAATGTCCGGCGTGTTCGGCCACAAATTGGGACGGAAATATTCTTTGAGCTCGGTCTCCGTGAGCTCTCTGAAATAATCAACCAGCTCGGCTTTGGTGCGCCGCCAAGTGAAATAGGTATACGATTGCGTGAGCCCGCTCTTCGCGAGCCGCTGCATGATCTTCGGTCGCGTGAACGCCTCCGAAAGAAACAGCACGTCGGGAAACTGCTTTTTCACTTCGGGCACGAGCCAGTCCCAAAAGCGAAACGGCTTGGTGTGCGGATTGTCGAGACGAAAAATCCGCACGCCTTGCTCGGCCCAGTAAACGATCACGCTCTTGAGCTCTTCCCATAGCTCGCGCCACGCCTTGGTTTCGAAGTCGAGCGGCACGATGTCTTCGTATTTTTTCGGCGGATTCTCCGCGTACTGGACCGAGCCGTCCGGCCGCTTGCGAAACCACTCCGGGTGCTCCTTCACGTACGGATGGTCCGGCGAGCATTGAAAGGCGATATCGAGCGCGACTTCCATCCCGTGGTCTTTTGCGCGGGCGACGAGGCGCTTGAAGTCCGCCAGCGTGCCGAGCTGCGGATCGATCGACTTGTGCCCGCCCTCCTCCGAGCCGATGGCCCACGGGCTCCCGGGATCGCGCTCGTCCGGCGCGAGCGCGTTATTCTTGCCCTTGCGGTGCGCGCGGCCGATCGGATGGACCGGCGGCAGGTAGAGCACATCGAATCCCATCGATGCGACATACGGCAGGCTCCGCTCCAGATCGCGGAAGGTGCCGTGTGTGTCGGGACGGTTCGCGAACGAGCGGGGGAAAAGCTCGTACCAGGTGCTGAAGCCCGCCCGCTCCCGATCGACCGTCACCGCGAGCTTCTTCTCGTAGCGCGCAGCGAAGCGGCGGTCGGGATATTTTTCTACGAGGCGAATGAGCTCCGGATCGATGCGTGCCTCGTTTTTTTTCCCGGCCTGAGCACTAAGCAGCGCAGCGCCCGCCTTGAGCCTGTCCTTATCCGCGCCTTTCGCCCGGCGGGCCGCATGCCGCACGAGCGCGGCGCCGGTCAAGAGATCCGACGACACGTCCTGGCCCACCGCGATTTTCTTTTCCAGCCCTTGGCGCCAGGTACCGAAGCGGTCGATCCACGCCTCGATTGTGTAGCGATAATGCCCCACGCGCTCGACTGTGAAAGCGCCGCGCCAGTGGTCGTTGTCGAGCGGCTCCATCGCCGTTTCTATCCATTCGTCTTTTTTACGTCCGCGGTGCTTTAGCACGGCACAGAGCAGATCGTGGCCGTCGGTGAAAATATCCGCCTCGACCACGACGGTCTCACCGACAATGCGCTTGATGGCGAACAGTCCGCCGTCAATCTCCGGCGTCACGTGCTCAATGACGGCGCGCTGCCGCCCGTCCGCTGGATATCGGCCCATCGAGGTTTATCCTCCGGTCACGCGGTCGTCGACCGCAGGCTTGTCCTCTGCGGCGAC
>DATFWH010000194.1:0-11771 GCA_035259465.1 Binatia bacterium | reverse complement strand
CACCCCCGCCGAGCCATTGCTGGTAATCGGCCGGCGTCATCGCGACCACGCGCCCGAGCATGCCGGAGTGCTGCGTGCCGCAATATTGCGAGCAGAAAATCCGATACTCCCCTTCTTTCGTCGCCTCGAACCACGCCGTGGTGTACCGACCGGGAATAACATCCATCTTGATCCTGAAGGCGGGAACAAAAAAGTCGTGGATCACGTCTTCTGAGGTCATCGTGAGCTTCACCGGGCGGCCCACCGGAACGTGCAGCTCGTCGATCTCGCGCTGCCCTTCGGGATGCTGGAGCTTCCACATCCACTGGCGTCCAACCACGGTGATATCGATCGCCCCTACCGGCGGCTGGGTCTGGTCGAAAAAGATCGCGCCGCCCCAGAAAAATAATACCATCGTGATGCCGAAAGGCACCGCGGTCCAGAAGATCTCGAGCCCGATGTTCGCCTCCGTCGAAACGCCGCGCTCGCGGCCGGGCCGCCGCCGGTACTTGACCGCGAAATAAACGATGAGGAATGCGATCAAGAGGCCGAAGAAAAGCGAGAGGGCGATGAGAAAGAAAAAGAGCGCGTCGACGCGCGGCGCCATCGTCGAGGCCTGCGGGGGAAAAAGGGGTAGATTCTGCCACATCGATCGGTCTGTTTATTCCGCTCGGCGCGACAGTTCGCCGCGCAGCGATAGCGCGATGAAGGCGCCGAGCGCCAGCACGGTCGCGATCGTCGCACCGCGCAACAAGTTCGTGACTATGAGGGTGTATTTTCCCGTCGCCGGGTCGTAGTGGTAGCAAAACAACAACAGCTGATCGATCGCCTTGCCGATTTTTCCGTCCGAAGCTTCCAGCAAGCCCAGGCGCAGGTCGCGCGGCGAAAATTCGACGCCGTAAAAATATCGGGCGAAGCGCCCCTGCGGCGTCAGCAGCATGATTCCCGTCGCGTGGGCGAAGCGATCGTTGTCGCTTTCGTAATTGTAGCGAAAGCCCGCCGCTTCGGTGATCCGGTTTATCGACGATTCGCCGCCGCTGAGAAAATGCCAGCCGTCGGCCGCGCCAGGACGAGCGTAGCGCTGGATAAGATCGCTTTTTTTTGCGGCGGCGAGGGCCGGCGTGTCGTGCGGATCGAAGCTAATGTTGACGACTTCGAATTCTTTTCCGGCTGTGAACGACAGCGCGCGCAGCGTCCGCAGCACGCCGTCGAGAAGCAAGGGACAAAGGTCCTGGCAGCGGTAGTAAGCGAAAGTCAAGATGACCGGGCGCACGCCGAAGTAATCGCCGAGCCGAACCGTTTTGCCGGTCTCGTCGCGAAATTCGGCGTCGAGCGGGGCCTGTTCGCCGAGCTTTTGTTCGAAGTCGACCGCGCGAAGGGCAAGCGGCCGTCCGTCGTCGTGGGCCCGCGCGGCTGCGGCGTTAAGGAAAGTGAGGAGCGAGCAGTTGGCAGCGAGCAGTAAAATCCTTAGGAGTATCGGCCTAGTTTTCTTTCCTGGATTCATTTTCTTCCGACTTCCTATTCTAAGCTTTGACTTTTTTACTTTTGACTTTTGCCTTTATCTTCGCGCGCCGGCAGCCCCTTTTGCGATAAAATTTCCATCGCCCGCTCTACAGGGATACGCACCGTCTCCGTCTGGGGATCGACCCAGCCGTAGCCCCCGAGCGTTCGCTCCTCCGCCTCGCGCATGGTCCTGAGCTCGCTCGGCGCGTTCACCTGCAAACGCGGCTCGGTCGCTTCGCGCGTTACAGCCAGCGGCGGGCGCGGCGCCTGACGCCGGGCGTAACGGTTTCCCGCGTAAAGCTGGAACAGCGTGACGACCGCCGCCGACAACAAAATGGCGATCGCGAGCGCCAAACCGAAAAGCGCAATGGACCGCGCACTTAAATCCCTGCGCTCGTATCCCGTGCCTTCTTGCGCCGTTTCGTCTTCGGCCATCTAAGTCGCTTCGGCCTCCCTCAGGGCCGCAACGAATCGCGGATCGTTCGGCAAGAGCGTGCTCGCTCGCAAGTAATAAGCGAATTCGGCGAGCCACAAACCGCCGAGCGCCGCGAGGGCGGCAAAATCGAGCCAATGCAGGTAAAAATCTTTCGGATGAAAAGCGGGCGCTATGAACCACAGCAAATCGGCCCAGTGCATGACGAGCACGAGCAGCGCGATCCACGCGAGAGAGCGCGCGCGGCGCTTGGAGGCCCGCGAGAGCAGCAGCAGAAACGGCAGCGCGAATTGAAAAATAATCAGCACCAGCGCGACATAGCGCCAGCCGCCCGTCGTGCGCCGCACGTACCACGGGATCTCTTCGGCGAGGTTCTCCGACCAGATGATGAGAAACTGCGAGAACGAGAGATAGGCCCAGAACATCACGAGCGAAAGCAGCAGATTGCCGAGATCGTGGAACTGATCGGGCGCGGCGACGCTGGCGAGCGGCTCGTCCTCGGCCAGAAGACGCGCCGCGATGATGGCGAAGGCGAGCGCCGCCATGCCGTGGCTCACCATGAAAATCATGCCGTAAATCGTCGAGTACCACTCCGGTTCGAGCGACATGATCCAATCGATCGCCGAGAAGGTAGCCGTCAGCCCGTAGAGCGCGAGTCCCGGTCCACTCAGGCTCTGCAGCCAACCGATTAAGGACACATCGCCGCGGTCCTGCTCGCGCGACCACTTCGTCAGCGCATAGCCGCAGGCGATCCAGATAGCGAAATAGAAGACTGCCCGGGCGGTGAAAAATGCGGGACTCAGGTAAGCGGCTTTGCCCGCCACGACCGGATGAGCATCCGCGGCGGCCGATGCCGCCCAAGGGTAGAGCCGGCGTATACCGATAATGACAGGCAGAAAAAGAACCGCCATCGCCGGGAAAGTCCTCACCGCCGCTTCGAGCATGCGCTGGATGATAAAGCCCCAGCGTCCGCCGACCAGATGATGCAGCATCAGGATTGCCAGCGATCCAAGCGGCATGCCGAGCCAAAAGAGATACGCGACGAGATAGGAACGGAAAAACTGCTGCGGATTGAAGAACGCGCCGGCGATACAGAGCACAACACCGATGACGCCGATCACGAAAGCGCGGTTACGGATCGCTTCGAGGCGCGCCGTCATCGTCGCATCTCCGTCAACCGCCGCCGCTCGTTCTCCGGCACATCCGAGAGACTCGCGTGCTGGCTCAGCTGCAGCGCGCGAATGTAAGCGGCGATAGTCCACCGGTCTTCCGGCGTGACTTGCTCGGCATAATCCGGCATCGCGCCCAGGCCGCGCGTCATCACTTCGAAAAAGTGACCGATCGGCGCCTGGCGGAGGCGGTCGATATGCAGCGACGGCGGCGGACGAAAGCCGCGCCGGACGACAAGGCCGTCGCCTCGCCCGGTCCGGTCATGGCACGGCGCGCAGTAGATGTCGAAGCGCTCGCGGCCGCGGCGGAACATCGCCTCGGTGACCGGATAAGGAAAAACATCCGCCTCTTTGCCGGCGATTTTGCCGATATAAAAAAGCTCGTCGTCTTGCAGGGCCCCGCGCGCGACGGCTCCCTCGACCGCCGGTCGCGCCGAGCGGTCGTCGCCGAAAAACTCGCTTTTCGCGAGCGGTTTGTAACGCGGCTGATCGGCCATCTTCTGCTGGCAGCCTCCGAGCAACAGAGCCCCTGCGCCGAAGACGATGAGCCGTGCGAGCGTTATCTTTTTTGTCGATTTCATATGCGTGCGCGCGCCGGAGCGTTTCAGTTTGCCACCTCGTAGACGCCGTCCGGATTCAAGCTCTCCATGAAGCGCCGCGTCGCCTCGGAATCGAACTTGGCATCGCGCGACTCGATGCAGAGGAAAAACCGATTCCGCGTCGCCAGTTCGAAACGCTCGACGTTGAACACGGGATGATACGGCATCGGCAGGCCGTTCAGCGCGAGCAGCCCCAAGACCGCGGCGAGCGCCGCGACGAGGATCGTGAGCTCGAACGTCACCGGGACGAACATCGGCCAGCTGTTGAGCGGCCGCCCGCCGATGTTCATCGGATAGTCGAGGACATGAAACCAGTACTGGAGAAAAAATCCGCCGCTTGCGCCGATGATTCCGCCGATGAGAACCAGCAGCGGCAGGCGGTTCCCCTGGAAGCCGATCGCCTCCGCGAGTCCTTCGACGGGAAACGGCGAGTAGGCATCCAGCCGCCGGTAACCCTCGCGATGTGCTCGCTCGGCCGCCGCGACGAGCGCTTCGGGGCTCGTGAATTCCGCCATCAACCCGTAAATGACCGGTCCGGTCGCCATTTTATGCCTCCGGGGGCCTCGCGGCTTCCGCTCCTTCTTCGTCGTGCAGCAGGCCACGCATCTCGAAAATCGAGATCATCGGCAGCAGCCTGACGAAGACGAGCATGAGCGCGAGAAACAATCCGATCGTCCCGATGAAAATCGCGTAGTCCCAGATGGTTCCCGAGTATGTGCCCCACGCCGACGGCATGAAGTCGCGCGCGAGGCTCACCACCACGATCACGTAGCGCTCGAGCCACATGCCGATGTTGACGCAGATCGCGATGATAAACAGCGCGAGCGGACTGGTGCGCACGCGCAAGAACCAGAGCGCCTGCGGGATGACGATATTAAAGAGAAGCAGCGCCCAAAACATGTATCGATAGAGCCCGTGCATCCGGCTGAACATGAGATAGCGCTCGTAGGGATTGCCGCTGTACCATGCCATGAACCCTTCCATGAGGTAGCCGTAGGCGACGATCAACCCAGTCGCGAGCATCACCTCGCCCATGTTCTTCAGGTGGCGCAGCGTGATGAAGTCCTCCAGCCCGTAGACCTTCCTGAGCGGGATCGCGAGCGTCAGCACCATCGCGAAACCCGAATAGATCGCGCCGGCGACGAAGTACGGCGGAAAGATCGTCGAGTGCCAGCCGGGCACAAGGCCGATGGCGAAATCGAAGCTCACGACCGTGTGGACGGAAACGACGAGCGGAGTGGCGAGGCCGGCGAGAAGAAGGTAGGCGGTCTCGTAGCGGTGCCAGTGGATCGCAGAGCCGCGCCAGCCCATCGCGAGCATGCCGTAGGCGAAGCGCGGAAAGCGCTGGCGCGCGCGGTCGCGAAGCGTCGCAAGATCGGGAATGAGCCCCACATACCAGAAGAGAAGGGAGACCGTGAAATACGTGGAAACCGCGAAAACATCCCACACGAGCGGACTCCTGAACTGCGGCTGGATATCCATCGTGCTGGGATATGGGAAAAGCCAGTAGAAATACCACGGGCGACCGAGATGCAGCAGCGGGAAGAGTCCCGCGCACATGACGGCGAACAGCGTCATCGCCTCGGCGAAGCGGTTGATGGAATTGCGCCACTTCTGCCGGAGCAGCAGCAGGATCGCCGAGATCAGCGTGCCGGCGTGTCCGATTCCGATCCACCAGACGAAATTGACGATCGCAAAGCCCCACGCGACCGGAATATTGATGCCCCAGATACCGACGCCCTCGGTTAAAAGATAGGTGACGGCGAAAAGAAGAATCAGCACGAATACGAACGAGATCCCGAAGCCCACATACCAGAGCAGAGGCGTGGGCCGGGTGAGCACGATCGCGCTGATCTTGTCGGTGATCGAAGCGTAGGTATATCCCGGCTCGATCACCGGAGCGATCTCCTCGGCCGCCGGCATTTTATCGGTTTCGTCAGCCATTACGTTTTCTTCAGCTCCGGGTTGGGATTTCTGACGGTGGCCAGATAAGTCGTCCGCGGCCGCGTGTTGAGATCGGTCAGGAGGCCATAGTTCAGTAGATCGGATTTTAGCTTCGCGACGTGGCTGCCGCGGTCGTTGATATCCCCGAAAACGATCGCCTCTGCGGGACATGCGGCCTGGCAGGCGGTCTGGACCTCGCCGTCGCGCACGCGGCGGCCTTCTTTTTCCGCATCGATGCGCGCGGCGTTGATGCGCTGCACGCAATAGGTGCATTTTTCCATCACGCCGCGGCTCCGCACCGTGACGTTCGGATTGTGCAGGAGCTTGAAACTCGGCGTATCAAAATCCGCATATTGCAGGAAATTGAACCGCCGCACTTTGTATGGACAGTTGTTCGAGCAGTAGCGCGTGCCAACACAGCGGTTATAGGCCATCTCGTTCAGACCCTCTTGGCTATGCGTGGTGGCACCGACCGGACAGACGATCTCGCACGGCGCGTTCTCGCAATGCATGCATGGCACCGGCTGATGGAAGGTCTCCGGCTCGTCCAGACTGCCTTTGTAATATCGGTCGATGCGGAGCCAATGCATTTCGCGCCCGCGCGTCACCTCGGTCTTGCCGACGACGGGAATGTTATTTTCCGCCTGGCACGCGATCACGCACGCGTTGCAGCCGATGCATGCGCTCGTATCGATCGCCATCCCCCAGGCATAGCTTTCATAGCTGACGCCGGGATAGAGCGTTTCGTTGGAATGCTCTTTGTCGCGCGCGAAGTCTGGACGCTTGCGGTATTCTTCGAGAGCGGCCGAGCGCACGAGCTCGCGACCTTCCATGTTGTGATGGTATTGCGTGCAGGCGAGCGGATATTGTGATCCGGTCTTCCGAAGCATTAACCCCGCGTCTTGCCATGGCGCGTCGGATCGCCGGAGCAAGTAAGCGTTGAAGCCGACACGGTCTCCCACCCGGCCGGCGCGCGTGCGCCCGTAGCCGAACAAGACGGTCGCCGCGCCGTCGGCATGGCCCGGCGCGATCCAAACCGGCGCACGGATTTTCACGCCTGCATAGGTCAGCTCTGCGACATCGACGAAAATGCGACCGCGCTCGCCGCCGGTCGTGCCGATCTTCTGTTCAAAACCCAGGCGCTCCGCCGTTTTCGGGCTGACGAGCACGGCGTTATCCCACGTGAGTTTTGTCAGCGGTTTCGGCAGTTCTTGCAGCCAGCCGTTGTTGGCGAAACGGCCGTCGAAAATCGTCGGATCCGGACGAAAGACGATTTCCAAAACCTCTTTGTTTTCGGGCTCGGCGCTTTTCGCCGAACTGCCCGGCAATTGGGATTCGAATTTCGCGCCCGACCTGACATTTACCGTCTTCGCCGGAAACGCCGTCCCGTCGACGACTCCGTCGTGGAGCGACTTCCGCCAAAAAGTCTCGAACTCGCCGCGGCTTTGTCGGCGCCAGTAGTCGCGCACGATTTCATGGCCTGAGCGGCCGCTCTGCCCGAGCAGCACGGCGACAATCTCATGGGCCGTTTTTCCGCTGTAGAGCGGTGCGATGAGGGGCTGAACGATCGTCGCCGTGCCATCGGAGGCGCGGGCATCGCTCCACGATTCCAGATAGTGCGCCTCGGGCAAATGCCAGCGGCAGCGCGCGGAAGTCTCATCGTCGTAGAGACCCAAATGCACCGTAAACGCCACGCGCGGCAAAGAGCGCTCGAACGGAATATCCGCGGGCGCATCGAAGACGGGGTTGCCGCCGAGGATGATCAGCGAGGCCACCTGCCCGGCATCGATATCCTTGACGAGCTCACGGAGCGATGCGATGCCGTCGACAGGCTCCGCCGCGACCGTTTGGGTATAAGAAACCGTCTTGCCCGCGTTGCCGAGCGCTTGATTCATTGCGTGCGCAAGCGCATGAACGAGCACCGGCGCGTAATCACCGGCGATCACGAGGCTTCGGCCGCGTTGGCTTTCAAGATCGCGGGCGACGGCGTCGAGCCAAGTCGCCGCCGCCGTTGGAAGCGCCTTGGCGTCGCCGCCAGAGCCGGCGCCGAGGCGGGCGGCGAGCGCGCGCGTAAACGCGACGATATCGCTCGGGCGAAGCGCGAGGCGATGGTCCGAGACCGCCCCCGTGGTCGTCGGCGCCGCCTCGACTGAATAAAGCCGGCTCATATCGCCTTTGCCGCCGCGCACGCGGCGGCGTGCCGCGATCTCGCGCGCCCAGCGTAGCCGGCCGCCGCCGCAGGAAAGGAAATCCGCGTCGAGCGCTAGAATGACGTCGGCGTCGGAGAAGCGATACTGCGCGTCGACATATTCGCCGAACGCGAGCCGCGCCCCCGCGAAGGCGTTGTCGCGCCCGGCCGGCTCGTACTGGTGCCACTTCGCACGCGGAAACCGAGTGAGCAGCGCGCGCAGCTGATCAGCGAGCGTCGGCGAGGTCACGTGCTCGGTGAGAATTCTTAAACCGGCGCCGCCGTTCAGGCGCTGGCCTTCCATCTCGCCTTCGAGCGCGGCCAGAAAAGCGTTCCACGTGGTGATCGCACCCCCGTTTGTCACGACCTGGGATCGATCGGGATCGTAGAGAGTCAGAATGGATGCCTGCGCGAAGGCGTCGGCCGCGCCGAGGCTGTCCGGGTGCGCCAGGTTGCCTTCGATCTTCACCGGCCGTCCTTCATGACTTCGCACAAGGAGCCCCGTCGCGGCTCCGTTGTGCGTGAAAGCGGTGGCGTAAAACAGCGGCTTGCCGGGCACCCAGCCTTCCGGCTGCGTCACGTAGGGAACGATCTTTTCGTCCGCCGGCGCGGCGCGGCCGCAGCCGCTCAGCCCGGCGAGCGCGAGCGAAGCGCCGATGAATTTAATAAAATCCCGGCGGCCGATGTCGGAGTAAGCGCCGATCCCTTGCGGAAATTCCTCGCCCAAGAACAGCTCGAACTCCTCGCTTTCGGATAATTCTTCCAGACCGCGCCAGTAGCGCTCGCCGGAGAGGCTGCCGAGCTTTTCGCGCACCGCGTCGAGCGGTGAATTTTCGCGATACGATTTTTTGTCGGGCATAATTGCGGCGCCTCGTCAGCGATGGCACACCGAACAGCTGGTCAGTTTTTGAATTCTGTACTCGCGCACGAGTCTTTGCCCGAGCGCGAGCTGGTCTTCGGGCGCTTGCCACTCCATGTTGAAAACCTGCTCGCGCGGACGGACGAAGCGCTCGGGCGCGCGGTGACATTCGAGGCACCATTCCATGTAAAGCGTGTTCGCGCGCGACATAAGCGGCATTTGATCGACCCTGCCGTGACAGGTCGAGCAGCCGACGCCTTTGCTCACATGGATGCTGTGATCGAAATAGACGAATCCGGGAAGGTTGTGCACGCGCGTCCATTCAAGCGACTTCCCGGTGCGAAAGCTCGCGCGAACGGGCTCCAGGATCGGGCTGTCGGCCCAGATCTGCGTATGGCAGTTCATGCAGATCTTGGTCGACGGAATGCCGGCGAATGAGGAGTTCTCGACCGACGTGTGACAGTATCGGCAGTCGATGCCGTCGTCGCTCACGTGGTGCTTATGGCTGAACTGGACGGGCTGCGCGCGCGCGACCCTTACTTCGGTCAAGTAGGACGAGCGGTTGATGGCGGCGACGGCGGCGAGAAGCGCCAGCAACACCGCGACGCCGCCGAAGATGCTCACACGCGAAATGGTGTTGGTGCTCCGATGGAATATCTGAGCCATCGCCGCCGGTATTCGATTTCAGCTGACTTCGAAGCGTGAAACTAAAATATCCCCTTGAACGGCCGGGCTGGACGCATGCAAGCCTCGTACACCGCCACCTCTATAAGAATCGCATTTTTGGACCGGCGGGAAGTATCACCTCTCAGGTAATCACCTGATAAAGGGGAGGGGAATTACCGCAAATAGCATGAAAAAACGGCGGCGGAACTGAATTTGCGCGGGGGCTATTTTTCCGGCGGGATATTGATCCTAGGCGACCAGTCGAGCCATTCTTTTTTCGCCTCGCTATAGAGGGGAAAAGCCATACCGTTGCGCGCCGGCTTCGCTTCGGGATCGTCGGGAGTCGCGAACTCGACCCCGCCGGCGACAAGCGAGCGCAGCGATTCGAGCTTCACTTCCACTCCGCGAAAGAGCCCGGCGTTGAAATCGACGCCGCTCACGTTCCAGAATTTCGAGCCCGTGCGCACCAAGCCGGCAAAGCGCTGGCGGATAAAAACATTGACGTTGACCACCTTCGCGTCGCTGCTGAGCTGCGTATCCTGGACAACACCCACTTCCACGCCGCGGTAGTACACCGGCGAGTTGGGGTGCAGCGAACCGGCGCGGTTCGTCACGAGGACGACCTTGAGACCGCGGCGCTCCAAGATCACGGGAGAGGTTTCCAGACCGACGAAGTCCTTCTTCTCCGGACCGGTTCCGGGCAGGACTTCGATATGCGGACCCGAGATCACGGTTCCCAGGCCGCTGATATTGCCGAGGCCCAGCTCCGGTCGGACGATCCAAAAGACCGAGCCCTCGCGCGCGACGGAAACACGCGCGCGGGTCAGACGCGCGGTGACGATCGCATGGTCGAGGTCGTCCGCGAGTTCGACCGCCGTTACTTGACCGATCGGCACGCCGAGATGCTGGATCCAGGTCTCCCCGGCTCGGATCCCGTCGGCATCCTTGAAGACGATTGTAACCGTAGGCCCGTACGCGCGCGACCGCTCAAAGACCAGATAACCGGCGACGACGGCGGCGACCAATGGAACGACCCAGATGATCGGGAAGCTCCAATGGCGCTGGCGCACGGCGGCCTTGGGCAGATCGTCTCGATTTTCGGCGTTCTGTTCGGAATCGCTCATTCGTCTTTTTCCGGCTCCCAGATCAACTTCGGATCGAAGCTTAACGTGGCGAGAATCGTGAGCACGACGACCGAGGCGAACGGCAGCAACCCCGGGCCCGGATACACGCTCGCCAGTTGCTGCAACCTTACGAGCGCGATCAGAATGGCGAGGAGAAAGACGTCGAGCATCGCCCACGGACCGATCGCGTCGATAATCTTGAAAATCAACGTCCGTTCGCGACGGCGGTCGGCCGAGCCGAGCTTCGCCGTCGCGGTAAGATAGAAAAGGCCCAGCAGCTTGCAGAACGGAATGACGATGCTGGCGAAGAAAACAATCACGGCCACGAGATACTGCTCGTCCTGAAAAAGTCTAACGCAGCCGTCCCAAATCGT
The DNA here is from genome assembly GCA_035259465.1 of Binatia bacterium. GTDB lineage: Bacteria > Desulfobacterota > Binatia > UBA9968 > UBA9968 > JAJPJQ01. The sequence continues at coordinate 933 of DATFWH010000194.1, read as the reverse complement.
ATTCTCCGTATAGGCGCCGTAATAATACATGCGGAGAATCGGGTAGATATTGGCGGGCACGTAGAGGATGAGCGCGGCGAGCGACAAAGCCGCCGTGCGCGCAAGGCTGTCGTGGCCGCGTCGCGCGAGGATCGTACCGCAGCGGCTGCATTCCGCTACCATGCCCGGCGCTATTTCTTCCAATAATTGTCTTTGATTGCAGATTGGACAGGCGACGATGGTTTCCATCGGCAAAAGTGCTAGGATTATAATGGTTTACCGGCAACGCGGCAACGGGGACACCTATGGCCTCACGCATCGAAGATTACGCGCTCATTGGCGACTGTGAGACGGGTGCCTTGGTAAGCCGCGACGGTTCGATCGACTGGCTTTGCTTTCCCCGCTTCGATTCCCCCGCCTGCTTCGCGGCGCTGCTCGGAAATTCGGACCACGGCCGGTGGCAAATCGCACCGATGGGAGGAGTCCGAGCGGTCCGGCGCCACTACCGCGAGGGAACGCTGATCCTCGAGACCGAATTCGAGACCGAGGACGGCGCCGCGACGGTCGTCGACTGCATGCCCCCGCGGACGAAAAGCCCTTATATGATCAGAATGGTGGTGGGGAAACGCGGCACCGTGCCGATGCGGACGGAACTCATCTTTCGGCTCGATTACGGCTCGCTTGTCCCATGGGTGCAGCGCATCGAAGACGGGCTATTGGCGGTCGGCGGACCCGATGCCCTGCTGCTCCGCACCCCTGTCGAGTTACGCGGCGAGAACTTCCGCCACAAGGCCGATTTCAACGTATCGGCTGGCGAACAGGTGCCTTTTATTCTCACCTGGTTTCCCTCCCACCTACCTCAACCTGCGGCTCAGGATGCCGCTGAAGAACTCGGGCACGCGGAAGAATGGTGGCGCGAGTGGTCGGGCCGCTGCACCTATGAGGGCGAATGGC
>DATFWH010000193.1:0-11883 GCA_035259465.1 Binatia bacterium | reverse complement strand
CCGCGCTGTTGCTTTTCGCGAAGGAGCCCACGCGCTGGCATCCGCGCGCCGGCGTCGATTTCGTCAAGTACGAGGGAACCGAGCGGCGCCACGGCGCGTCGCTCAACGTCGTGAAGCGCATCCGCTTCGAGGCGCCGCTCTGCCGGCTGATCGACGAGACCGTCGGCCGCGTGAAAGAGCACATTCGCGAGCGCACGCTGCTGCACGACCTCTTCTTTCGCGAGCGCCTCGAATACCCCGCGTTCGCATGGCAGGAAGCGCTCGTGAACGCCGTCGCCCACCGCGATTACAGCCTTACCGGAGCACCCGTCGAGGTTTGGATGTTCGATGACCGCATCGAGGTCCGGAGTCCCGGGCTGCCGCCCTCCCCGGTGACAATCGAACAACTGCGCCAGCAGCAGCGGGTCCACTTCTCGCGCAACCCTTTGCTCGTCCGCACGTTGGCGGACTTGGGTTACATGCGCGATATGGGCGAAGGCATTCCGCGCATCTTTCAGGAGATGGAAAGCCACGGCCTCCAGCCGCCTGAGTTTTCTACCGAAGGCTTCATCTTCACCGCGACGCTGCGCAATACGCCGGTCTACGACGAGACGACGCTCCGCTGGCTCAGCCAATTCGGCGCGACTTCCGTGCGCCAGCGTCGGCTCCTCGCCTACGCGTACGCGCACGGGAAATCCTTTTCCACGACCGACTACCAGCGCGTCGGCGAAGTCGATCGCGACACCGCCTACCGCGAGATCCGTCTTATGGTCAAACAAGGCATCGTCGCGCCTCTCAAACCGAAGAGCCGGAGCTACAAAATTATCGAGAAGCTTTGAAATGGATTTTTCCGCGGTCGCAAGACTGGCCGGCGGCTACGCCGAGGCGCAGGCGATCCAGGCCGCACTCGAGCTCGGCGTTTTCGAAGTCCTTCGCAATGCCTCCACGGCGGCGCAACTCGCCGGCTCGCTCGTCTGCGATCCGCGGGCGATGGAGCTGCTGCTCGACGCGTTGGTTTCGATCGGGCTGTTGAACAAAACCGGCTCGGTTTACGCCTTGAACGGAGCTTCCTCGACTTATCTCGTCAAAAACTCGCCGAAATATCTCGGCGGCATGATCGCATTCGACGCTTCGCTCTGGGACGCTTGGGGACGTCTCGCGGAGAGCGTCCGAACCGGCAAACCCGCGCGCGCTCCTGATATGTACCAGAACAAACCCGAAGACACGGAGCGCTTCATCGGCGCGATGGACTCGCTAGTCCGCGCACGCGGCGACGCCGAGATATTGCTGGAACATCTTGATCTCAGTGGGGTGAGAACGATGCTCGACGTCGGCTCGGGGCCGGCGACGTATCCGATTGAGTTTTGCCGGCGTTATCCTGCGCTGAAAGCGACCATCGTCGATTTACCTGCAACTTTAAAAATAACGGAAAAGTTCGTAGTCGACGCAGGAATGCGCGATCGCATAACCCTGATCGCCGGCGACTACCGCACCGACAAAATTACCGGGGCCTACGAGCTCGTCTTCCTCTCTAATATCATCCACGGCGAAGGCGATGATGAGAACAGCCGGCTGATGTCCAAGCTATACGGCTGCCTCGCACCGGGCGGGAGAATCGTCATCAAAGACCACATTTTGGACGAGTCGCGCACACAACCGGTCGCAGGAGCGGTATTTGCGCTTATGATGTTGCTCACAACCGAGCGCGGGAAATGCTATTCTTACGCTGAAGTGAAACGTTGGCTCGATAATGCGGGATTCAAAGGTATTCATGAAGCTCCGCTGCCGCCGCCGCTCACTTCGTCTTTGGTAATCGGAACGAAATAATTGGCCGACTCGGAAGAGATCAGAAAGGCGCGCGAGCGGGCGATTATCGACTCGTATCGTCCCGTATGCCTGTGCAACAAGATCCGCAAAGGCGCGGTCGTAAAGGCGATCGAGCGCGGCGCCGACACCTTCGATAAGGTGAGGCGCATGACCGGCGTCGGCACAGGCCCGTGCGGCGCGCAGCGCTGCGGCCCGATGGTTCGCGGCATGCTGGGCGAAGCGGTAACGACCTGCGAGCAGTGCGGCTGGGCGATTCTCAAATCGGCTCCCTCACAGGTGTGTCCAAGGTGCAGCTATGACGAAGGTTAACGCGTTCCTCGGCGCCCTCTTGATCGTTCTGCTCGCATCTCCCGCGTTTGCGCAGACGAAGCTTCGGGTCGCCTATCCGACGACTGTCGGCTCGATGGGCATTTTGTGGGTGACCAAGGACGCCGGGCTGTTCGATAAATACGGCCTCGACGTAAGCCTCATCTATATCTCTGGCAGCTCCAAAATCGTACAGGCGATGCTCGCGAGAGAAATCCCCATTTCGGAGATCGCGATACCCGCGGTGATCCAGGCGAATCAGGCGGGGGCCGATCTGGTTATGCTCGCGGGCGCGAACCACAAGCCCGGGCAGAAGCTCATGGTCAAGCCGGCCATCAAGAGAGCCGAAGACCTCAAAGGCAAGAAGCTCGGCGTGACGCGCTTCGGCACCTCGGACGACTTCCTCCTGCGCTATCTGCTGGGCCAGTGGAAAATCGTTCCCGAGCGCGACGTCGCGCTGCTCCAGATGGGCGGCTCGCCGGAAATTCTTGCGGGATTGAGCTCCGGCGGCATCGACGGCGGCGTGCTCTCTTCGCCGCTCAACCTGCGCGCGCAAAAGGCGGGCTTCAGCCTGCTGGCGGACATGAGCGCGATCGGCGTCGATTACCAAGGCGCCGGCGTCGTCACGACGAAGAGCTATGCGCGCGAGCGTGCGGACACCCTGCGCGCATATTTGAAGGCCTACGTCGAAGGCCTCGCGCGCTTCAAAACCGATAAGGATTTCAGCCTCAAAGCGCTGGCGAAATATTCGCGCATCGACGAGCGCGACATGCTGGAAGAGACGTATCGACACTACGCCGTCAACGTAATGCCGCAGGTCCCCTACCCGACGATGAACGGCATTCAGATGGTGCTCGACGAACTCGGCTCGCGCAGCCCGAAGACTCGCGAGATACCGCCGGCCAGCCTGGTCGATGTCACGTACCTCAAGGAACTCGACCAGAGCGGCTTCATTAAGCGGCTCTACAAGTAAGCGTTCCGCCCGATATTTGACTCCGAATCTCCCCGTTGTTACCCTTTATCGACGATGGGTCAGCAACAGGACGAACGTATTCCCGTCACCGTACTGACCGGCTTTCTCGGCGCGGGCAAAACGACGCTTTTGAACCGCATTTTGACCACCGAGCACGGCCGGCGCGTCGCCGTGATCGTGAACGAGTTCGGCGAGGTCGGCATCGACCACCACCTGCTCATCTCCTCCGATCAGGAGATCGTCGAGATGAGTAACGGCTGCATCTGCTGCACGGTCCGCGGCGATCTGCTGCGCACGCTGTTCAATCTGCTGGAGCAGCGCGGCAGCTACGATACGCTCATTATCGAGACCACCGGCCTGGCCGATCCGGCGCCGGTAGCGCAGACGTTTTTCATCGACGACCGCATCCGCAGCGAATTCCGCATGAACGGCGTCGTGACGGTCGTCGATTCCAAGCACATCTTCCAGCAGCTCGACCGCTCGCCCGAGGCGAAGGAGCAGATCGCCTTCGCCGACCTCGTGCTGCTGAACAAAATGGACCTGATCTCGCCCGAGGACTTATCTGAGCTGGAATTCAAGATCCGCAACATCAACAGCGCCGCGCGCGTTTGCCAGACGAAAAACTCCGATGTCGATATCTCGCTGATTTTCGATCTTCAGAGCTTCGCGCTCGAAGCGAAGGCCCGCGACCACTCCGAAGATCATAAACATACGGAAGACATCTCCACCGTCTCGATCGTCGTGCCCGGCGACCTCGACGGCCTCAAAGTCAGCGAATGGTTTCGCTCGGTGATCACCGACCAGGGCGCGAATATTCTCCGCATGAAGGGCATCCTGAACCTGCGCGGGGACCCGGATCAATTCGTCTTTCAGGGCGTGCACATGCTCTTCGAAGGCCGGCCGGGGCGGCGCTGGGAAAAAGGCGAAGAGCGGGTCAACCGGCTGGTGTTCATCGGCCGAGATCTCGACGAGGAGAAGATCGTCGGCGGCTTCAAGGCCTGCATCACAGCCGAGAACGGAAAGCCCTCGGGTCCCGTCGATCCGTTCGGGCGCAACCCGCTCGACACGTCGAATTTCACCGTCGATCAGATCCGCTACTGGGCGCGGCAGAATCTCGAATTTCCGCCGGAAGCGCCGATCGTGGTCAAGGAAGTACCGTGCGTCAAGCCCGGCTGCCCGCCGATCGAGACCGCGATCATTGTTTTTTTGAAAGGCGAGCCGCCGCGCCTGTTCAAGATTCAGCGCACGATCAACGACGTTACGTTCGACGACGTTTACAACCTGATCGAGAATCCGCTGCCGTGCTGCTGAGCCGCGCACCGTGGTTATCGATTCTCCTGCTCGGGCTTGCCTGCGCACTCCTCAGTGGCTGCGCGGCTTCGATTTCCGGCCTTTCGATTCCCACGACGACGGCGACCGGAGCGCCGGAGCAGATTCCCGCCAGGATATTCAAACCCGACGGAGCGGGGCCGTTTCCCGCCGTCGTGATCATGCACGACTGCAGCGGGGTCGGCCCGCACTCGAGCGGCGCGCCGGCCCGCTGGGCGGGAGAGCTTGTCGGCCGCGGATACGTCGCGATAGTTCCGGACAGCTTCACGACGCGCGGTCACGCGGGTGGCGTTTGCACCGATCCGTCGCCGACGAGGGTCGAGGTCGGTCCGGGCCCGCGCGTGCGGGACGCGTACGCGGCGCTCGCTTATCTACGGACGCTGCCGTACGTCGAGGGCTCTTCCGTGGGGATCATGGGCGGGTCGCACGGAGGTGCGACAACGCTCGCTTCGATAGCGGCGGCGGAAAACAATAAAGATTTATTCGCGCGTGAAAAGCGAGCCGGCTTCGCCGCCGGCGTCGCACTTTATCCCGGCTGCGCGGCGCCCTTCGGCGCTTGGCGTGTTGCGCGCGACTCATCGACCGGCGCTGTCCTGCAGTACACCGGCGTGTACAAACCGGTCGCTCCGCTGCTGATCCTAGTCGGCGAGAGCGACGACTGGACGCCTGCGGAACCCTGTCAGAGGCTCACGGACGCGGCCCAGCGAGCCGGCTATCCCGTAAGATTGAAAGTTTATCCGGGCGCGCACCATTCATTCGACAGCGATCGGCCGGTCGTATTCGTCGGCGCCCGTGTTAATGCGAATTCCCCGACCGGCCGCGGCGCGACGACAGGAGGCAATGCGGAGGCCTGGGCCGACAGCATCCGCGAGGTCGCCGCATTTTTCAGTCAATATCTCGCGCAAGGAAGAAAATAGCCGGCACCTGCCCTCAGCGCGGCGAGTAAATTATTTTTCCAGCTGCACGCTGAAATCCACGCCGCCGGCCGTGCTAGGCCTGAAGGTGACGAGGTAGGATACCTCTTTGCCGCAGCGGTCGATGATCCAGCGCTCGACCGCGGTGTAGTCCTCGGCCGTCGCGCGCTTGACGACTTCGGTCCTCTTCAGCTCGCGCTCGCCGCAGCTCTTATCGATCGCCGGCTCCATCACCTGGATCATCGCCATCACGTCTTCCTGCGTCTTCGGCTTCGCGCGCGTGGTCTCGGGCGCTACAGCCGGCGCGCAGGCGGAGAATATGACCAGCGCCGCAATCGCGATGAGCTTTGCCAAATAGCGCATGTTCGCCTAGGACCGTTTCAACAGCTTCAGCGCATTTTTGCCGAGGATCGCTTCCTTTTCAACCGCGCCGATCGGCAGCTCCTCGATGATTTTTCTCGCTCGCGGAAGCAGCGACAAGAGCGGCGGCGCGTCGCTGCCGAAGAGCAGGCGTTCGGCGCCGACCGTCTGGAGCGCGCACATGACCGCCGGCGGATGGTAGCTCACCGTATCGAAGTACATGCGCTTGAGATAATAGCTCGGCGCGTGATTGATCATCATCGGCTCGTACGAACCCAGCCCCGAAGCGGTGTCACCAAGCTCATAGGCATAATCCATCCGGCCGATGACCTCGCAGATACCGCCGCCGAGGTGGCATCCGACGATCTTCGTTTTCGGAAACTGCTCCAGCACTCCGCGGACAATCAGCCGCGCGATCGAGAGGCAGCCGTCGAACGGCCGGCCGATGCTCGACGCCAGCCGGTACTCGCGCATGCGCTCCTCGCCGAAGCTCACCGTCGGCGCGTGGATCATCACCGGCACGTCGAGGTCGGTGAGCATTTCGAAGAACGGCCGCGCCGGGTCGTCGTCGGGATAGGCGCCGTTGTGGCTCGAGTTGATCAGGATGCCCTTGAGACCGTACTGGCGGATCGCGCGCTCGGTCTCGGCGATAAACTCTTTACCGCCGCCCGGCACGGCGCTCGCGAACGCTACGGTGCGGTCGGCGTGGCGCTGCTGGATCTCGGCCGCATACTCGTTCCAGCGCCGGATATAGCCCAGCGCCTCGGCGGGGGTTTTTCCTTTTATGTAATGCAGCGTGTTGCTCACGACGCAGAGATCGATCCCGGCTCGCTCGTGCGCCTCGAGCAGATTTTCGATCGTAAGCGGATAGATGTTTCCCCAGCGGCGCTGGCTGGCCACTTCCGGCGGGTAGACGTGCGCGTGCCAATCGACGATCATTCGTTCTCCTTATCGCGCCTTCAATCCGAGCTCCGCCTGCGCGGCGCGGAGCGCGGATGTGTCCGAAACGTCGTCGAGCGCAATGTCGCGCGTGACTTTCATCTCTCGCTTCGCCTGCTCGATGACGAGCCTCAGCCCGTCCTGGGATATCGTGCCGTCCGGGTTGAAGACTTTCCATGACGAGTCGTAGGTCGCGGCGGCGTTGTCGGGCTTGATGCCGCCCCATTCGTTCAGGACCTGGATCGTCCCCTCCCGGTTCTCCCGGATGTAGCGGTTGGCGCGGATCATCGCCTTGACCGTGCGCTTCACCTCGTCGGGCCGCTCCTTGATCTTGCGGACGTTCGCGCCGAGGCCGACGTAGGGAAACTTGAAGACCTCGTCGACTCGCGCAACGACATTGAAGCCTTGTTTTCGCATCTCGACATCCGCCGGCGGCGCGATCACGATCACGTCGACGATGCCTTCTTTCAGTGCCGCCATGCGCGCGTCGTCCGTGCGAAGCGCGACGACCTTGATCTCTCTCTCCGCGTCGATGCCGGCCTCCTTGAACACCATGCGCGCGGCGATCTCCGGCGTCGCGCCGAAGGTGCTGACGCCGAGCGTTTTGCCTTTGAGGTCCTTGACCGACTTGAACTGGGGCCGCGCGATCAGCGCGAGCGGCGAGCTGTCCATGAAATTCGCGACGACGCGCACCGGCAGCCCGCGCACGGCCGAGCGCACGACAAGGCCGAAGAGCATCGAGTAATCGATGTCGCCGCCGGTGATCGCCATGACGGAGACATCCGGCGTCATGCGGATGATCTCCGCGTCCAGCCCTTCGGCCCTGAAAAAGCCGCGCTTTAAAGCAACGCCTGAGCTGAGATAAGTGAGATTGTAGTTCGTCACGCCGATGCGTATGCGCTCCGCCGACGCGGAGCCGAAAGCAACCAGCAAGCCGGCCGCACAGAAAACCGTTCGTCGCAAAAAGTAACGCATACGTTATTGCAGGAATTCCTTCACCGCCGGCACGATCTTTTCGCTCTCACGATCCATATCATACCAGCGGATCTCCTTGTCGGCGCGGAACCAGGTGAGCTGGCGCTTCGCGAGGTGATGCGAGTCGCGCTTGATCAATCCGATCGCCTCTTCCAACGCGACCTCGCCGCGGAGGAAAAGACCGATCTGGCGATAGCCGATGCTCTGGAGCGCGGGCAGGTCGAGGCCGTAGCCCTGCTCCAGCAGCCGTTCGACCTCGGCGACGAGCCCGGCAGCGATCATCTCGTCGGTCCGCTGGTCGATTAGCTCGTACAAGACTTTCCGCTCGCGGTTGAGGCCGATCTTGAAAACGTCGAATGCGCGTTCTTGAAACCCATGCTCTTCCTGCCACTGCGTAATCGTCTTGCCCGTGGTCTCATAAACTTCAAGGGCCCGCACGATGCGGTGGCGGTCGTTGGGATGGATGCGCAGCGCGGCGTCGGCGTCGATCTCGCGCAGGCGCGCATGGAGCGCGCCGAGGCCGCTTGCGTCCGCTTCCCTCTCAAGTCGCTCCCGTATCGCCTTATCTTTGCCTGGGCCGACGAAGATTCCCTGGAGCAGCGCCCTCAGATACAATCCGCTGCCGCCGCACACGATCGGCTTCTTCCCTCTTGCCGTCGCGTCACCTATCGCACCGTGCGCCAGCTCACGGTAGCGCGCGGCGTTGAAGTCCTCGTCCGGATCGACGATGTCGATCAGATGATGCGGCACGCCCTTTCGCGCCGCCAACGGCGGCTTCGCCGTACCGACGTCCATGTGCCGATAAACGAGCTGCGAATCGGCGTTGACGACTTCGCCGCCCACCTCAAGCGCAGAGTCGATCGCGACTTCGCTCTTGCCTACGCCGGTAGGTCCCAGGATCACGACAAGCTTGGTCTTCATTGGAGGCGTGAGTCGACAGGCGAGAGGCATGAGACCTTCGAGAGGATTTTCTCTCGCCTCATGCCTTCAGCCTAACGCCTTCTTAGGTCCGGCGGAACATGGCTTCGAGCTGTCCTTCGGAAAGTTCGATCACCACCGGCCGGCCGTGCGGGCACTGCGTGGCGAAATCGATTTTGTCGAGATCGCTGAGCAGGGCGAGGATCTCGTCGCGCTCGAGCTTGCGGTGCGCGCGAATCACGCTATGACAGGCGATGGTCGCGAGACGCTCTTCGAGGCCATCTTGCAGCTCGCCGCTCGCGCCGATGTCGGCGATCTCGGCGATCATCCGCCGGATAGCCTCGCGATAATCGCCGGCGGGAAAGAGCGCCGGCGCCGAGCGGATCACGTATTCGCCGGCCCGTCCAAACCGCTCTACGGCGAAGCCGACGCGATCCAGCAGATCGAGCCGCTGCTCGAGCAGCGCCGCCTCGCCCGCGGGCAGCTCGATCACCTGCGGTATCAGCAGGTTCTGGCGCTCGATCGCGCCGTCGGCGACTTCGCGGCGCATGCGCTCGAAGGCGATACGCTCATGTGCGGCGTGCTGGTCGATGACGGCGAGGCCGCGCGGCGACGCGCAGACGAGGTAACAGCCGAGCAACTGCCCCAGAACTTCGAGCGACGAGAAAAATCCACCGCCCGCCAAAGGCGGCGTGTTCTCGATTTCAAGTATTTCGCGCGGCGTCAGCGTCGGTCCGGAGGCGAACACCGGAGCGCTGTACGATTCCATTGATTCGCGCACCGCGGGCGCCGGCTCTGCGCCGCGGCGAAGAAACAGCGGCGTCGGCGCTTTCGCTTCGACGCGGAGTCCTTCTTTCACGGCGTCGGCGACCGCTTCGTGAATCTCCTGCTGCCGCCGGAACCGCACCTCGTGTTTCGCCGGATGTACATTTACGTCGACGTCTCTATGCGGCATGTCGAGATAAAGCACGACGGCCGGATACCGGCCTTTCATAAGCAGCGTCTCGTAGCCGTGCAGGATCGCGTGCGTGAGAACGCGGTCGCGCACGAAGCGCCGGTTGACGTAGGCCGTAAGATAGCGCGTCGTCGGAAACGAGCTCGGCGCTTTGCTGAGAAAGCCGCTCACCTTGATCTCGCCGCGCGTCCATGAGAACGGCGCCATGCCTCCCGCGATATCGCGGCCGAATACCTGCGCCAGCCGGTCGCGCGCCTCAACCCCCGATGGATAATCGGACACAGGCTTGCCCTGATTATAGAGGCGAAAGTGGACTTCGGGATGGGCCAAGGCGGCGTGATTCACGACGTCGCAGATGTGGCTCAGCTCCGTCGCCGGCGCTTTTAAGAATTTCCGCCGCGCGGGAATGTTGAAGAAAAGCTCGCGGACTTCGACCGTCGTCCCCGGCGCGCAGCCCGCCGCCGCCGACTCGCCGGCGCTGCCGCCCTCGACCATGATGCGGCAGCCGCCTTCGGACTGACGCGTGCGCGATGTGATTTCGAGCTTGGCTACGGAGCCGATGCTCGGCAGCGCCTCGCCGCGAAATCCGAGCGTGGCGATCTGCCAGAGATCCGACTCGTCTTTGATCTTGCTGGTGGCATGGCGCTCGACGGCGAGCGCCAAATCGTCGCCGGCGATGCCTTCGCCGTCATCGCTCACGCGGATGAGCGAAACGCCGGCATTCTCGACCCAGACGGAGATATCCTTCGCGCCCGCGTCGAGGGAATTTTCCACCAGCTCCTTGACGACGGAGGCGGGCCGCTCGATCACCTCGCCGGCGGCGATGCGCGCGGCCCAGCTCTCGGGCAGGCGGATGATCTTCATCGACGCGAGGATACCGCAGGCTTCTCGGCGCGGTCAAGAAAATTTGCGCGCATAAAAGAAAAAGGGCAAAGCCGCTCGGCGGCTTTGCCCTTTTGTATCTAATCGGAAATATCTCTAGCGTCCGTTGCTGCCGCTGAAAAGGACATGCCCCCACTTCTTTTCCGTCGCGTCGAGCACTTCCTTGCTCGACTCGGCGACCTTGGGGAAATCCTTCATCCATTCGTACGGACGGCACGCGTCGATGATCGCGCGGGAGTTGAAGCCCTTCTTGCTCGGGTGGATCACCGGATCGAGCGGGCCGCTCCAGCAGCGGCGGATGATTTCGATGTCTTCCACCGGGTCCGAGCGGCTCGCCATGGCCCACATGACGTCGTCGTTGTTGCTGGGGTCGATATCCTCGTCCACCACGATAACGTAGCGGCCGAGGTAAGCGCCCGCGTGGCACTGCGAGGCGACGAGCGCGGCCTGGCGCGCGTGGCCGGGATAGCGCTGCTTGATCGAGACGACGAGCACGAGGCGGCTGCCGCCGGAGACCGTGAGCCATACGCCCTGGACATCCGGCACGCCGGCTTTTTCGAGCTCGTCCCAGATGAGCGCCGAGCGGAGGTAGGATCGATACCAGCCCAATTCCGCCGGCGGACGGCCTGGAGGCGAACCCAAAATGATCGGGTTGTTGCGGTGATAGACGCGCTTCACCTTGACGATCGGCTCCGGGCGCTCGTCGCTCGCGTAATAGCCGGTCCACTCGCCGAAGGGGCCTTCGGTCCGCGGCTGATCAAAAATCACGTCGCCTTCGATAGCGATCTCAGAGGTCGCCGGGATCGGAAAGCCCGTGTACTCGCCTTCGAAGACTTCAAACGGCTCGCCGCGGACGCCGCCGATGAACTCGTATTCCGGCACGCCGTAAGGAACCTCGATGCTGCCGGCGAGGAAAGTGAGCGGGTCGTGGCCGAAGGACATGGCAATTTTACAGTGCCGTCCGGTGTTCAAATATTTCTCGCGCTGAATGCGCCCGTGCTTGCCGGGCGAGATGTAAAAGCCGACCGTATCCTTGTCGTGGATCATGACGCGGTAGGTGCCGTAATTCACCCATCCCTCGTCGGGGTCTTTGGTGATATCGACGCTGCCGGTGCCGATGTAACGGCCGCCGTCGTGCTCGTGCCATTTCGGCGTTGGGAATTTTAGGACATCGACATCGCCGTCGCGCTGGACGTTTTCCATGCACGGCGCGTCTTTAACGAACTTGGCGGCCATCGGCTTGATCTCTTTGTAGCGCTGGCGCCAGTTGCGGACGAAGTCCATTTTGCTTTCACCCGGAGGAATGTTCAGAGTCATCGCTAGGCGCTTGCGCGAGCTGAGCGAATTCGAGAGCACCCGGTAGCCCTTCGGGTAGCCTTTGATGTCGTCGAAGAGCACCGCCGGGCCGTCCTCGACATGGTGCACGAGCTCGGTTACGGCGCCGATTTCGAGGTTCCAGTCGCACCCGGTTAGCGTCCTGACCTCGCCCTCCCCGGCCGCTTTAATCCAATCCCTGAGGTCGCGAT
>DATFWH010000192.1:0-13756 GCA_035259465.1 Binatia bacterium | reverse complement strand
TAGCATATCCTTGCTCAACCTCTAAGGCAACTTGCTGTTTCTGCTGATCGGCCTGCGCGCGGATCGCGTAGTAGGTTCGGACGGACTCTTCTACTCTATTAGTCGTACGAAAGCCGTCGAAAATGGGGATATTGAGGCTTAATCTGACAAGGAAACTGGAATGTAACGGGAAAAGGGGAAGATTCTTGCTCCCGCTAAGCGGCTTGCAAGCCGGCGGAGGTGGGTCTGGCTCGCAGTTAGCAGGATTTATCTTCACAATCTCATTGCTGATATGCCTCCAGGCCTCGTTTACATCGAGAATCAAATCAGGCAGATGCCCCCTGCGGTTCGTCGCTATGACCTGGTCTTGAGCGCGCAGCTGCGCATCGAAGCTCTTTAGCTCGGGCCGTATTTCATATGCCTGCTTGCGCGACTGGTCGAGCGAGAGCGAAAACGTGGCGCTCGAGTAGCTTTGCACCTGCTCGGGGGTGAGATCGGAAACGACGACGTTGTCCGGCAAATCAGGCAGCCCCATCGCGTTTTTCAGGGTCACCCACGCGACTCTTATCGTATTTTGCGCGCCGATCAGGCCGGACTGCGCGTTATAAAGGTTCGCCTCGGCGCGGGCCACGTCGATTTTCGCCCGCGTGCCGACCTCGAAGAAGGCTCGCGCCTGCTGGACGATCAAGTCGCGGTCGCGAACGGTTTCTTCCGCCACGCGCGCCAGGGCCCGCGCTTGGAGATAAGAATAATAGGCCTGCTTGACGCCGAGCACGACCGTATCGGCCGTGGTTTTGAGATTGTAGCGGGTGGCATCCAGTGTTTCGCGGGCGGATTGAACGGTCCCTTCCCGCTTGCCGAAGTTGTAGAGGATCATGTTCAGCGCAGGGGAGAATTGAATGAAATCATTGGCGACCGACGCGACATTGCTGCCGCCGGACTGGTTGCTCCGCGACCATTGGTTGTTTAGGGTTATGATCGGATAATAGGCCGCGAGCTGCTGGCGCAGGACGGCGGCTTGTGCGCCGATTCTCTCGAACGCCTGCTTGATGCTCGGGTGATATTCGAGGCCGTTGGCGACCGCCTGATCGAGCGTGAGAACGGGGCCGGCGTTGGGCGGCGCGACGACGACAATTTGCGCCGGTGGAACGGCGGGCGGCTGAGGAGCAGGAGCGTCGGCGGCGTAAATCGAAAACCCAAGGGCCGTGAAAACCAACAGCGCTGTGAGCAAAGCCGATGCGATTTTCCTTGCCGCCATAAACCTCCTACTCCAAAAACTTGACAAAGACGACACGGGTTATACCTCTTTTTTTCTCCTATGCAAAGCGAAACATCTATTTGACAAACCCACTATAGGGCCGTACAGTAAATGCCTATTTAGCACAGTGAACCATGATTCAGTCAAGCGCTAAAAACGCCGGCCGGAAGGCGGTTCTCAGCAACTATCGTACCCGGTCGCTGCTGGAGGCGACGCGGAAGGTCATCGCCGACGGCGGTTTCGACGCCGTCACGATGGAGCGGGTGAGCGCCGAGGCCGGGCTTACCAAGGGCGCCGTTTACCTGTATTTTCCCAACAAGGAACAGCTCATCCTGGCCGCCGTCGAGGAGATATTCTCCGAGATGGTCGAGCGCATCGAAGCGCAGGTCGACGCCGACGCCGGGCCGTGGGAGCGGCTCGTGCAAACGCTGCGCGCGGAGCTTACCATCATGGAGGAGCAAAGGGACCTCATTCGCGCGCTGCTCCTCGACCGCCGCCTCTTCCGCGACAGCCCCGGCGGACATCAGGCGCGGCGCTTGTTCAAGTACCGCGACCGGCACGAGGAGCGGCTGAAGCATTGCCTCGACGAAGGGGTCAAGAAGAAAATCTTCCGCTCTATGGATACCTCCCAAGCCGCCTTCTATATTAACGAGATGGCGGTCAGCACCGCCTGGCGGAGGATGATCGGGCGGAGCGCGCAGCCGCTCGAGCGCGACATCGAGCAACTGCTGGCGTTCATCCACCTGTTGATCCACAAGCGCGCGCGGTACACGCCCGGATGAGCTCATGAAACCATCCCTCCAAGGTGCAGTCGGGGCAGCGCTCGTCGCGCTCGCCTTTTCCGGCTGCGGCGGCGACAGCGCCGCCTCGAAGCAGACGCAGGCGGCCAAAGCCGAGGCCCCCCTCGCCGTCACCGTGACGCCCGTGCGCGCACAGAAAGTCACCCGCTTTGTAGAAGTTGTCGGCACGCTCTTTGCCAATGAAGAAGTCACGGTTTCGAGCGAGCTGGACGGCCGCGTCGCCTCACTCGGCGCGGATCTCGGCGACCGGGTCGCGCGCGGGCAGACGCTCGCCAAGATCGACGACGCGGAATTCCGTTTCGCCATCAAGCAGACCGAAAGCAATCTGCGTGAGAACCTGGCGAAGCTCGGACTGGAAAAGACCCCGGCCGGGGATTTCGACGTCCAGCAAACCTCGCTGGTCAAGCGGGCGAAGGCGGACTTCGACGACGCCGCGATCGCGCTCAAGCGCATGAAAGTGCTGCACGAGAAGCAGTTCGTCGCCGCGCAGGACTACGACACGGCGGAAACGCGCGCGAAGATGAGCGGCGCCAATTATCAGTCGAGCATCGAGGAGGCGCGCGCGTCGCTCGCCGCCGCCTTCGCCAAGGAGGCCCAGCTCGATACCGCGCGAAAAAAATTGCGGGACACGACTATCGTCGCGCCGCTTGCCGGCTCGATCAGCAAGCGCTCCATCTCGGCCGGCGAGTACGTCAAGGTCGGCACGCCGCTTTTCACGATCGTCCAGGACAACCCGCTGAAACTCCGCGGCATGATTCCCGAGCGCTTCGCGCCCGAGGTCAGCGCGGATCAGGAGGTCGAGATCCGCGTCGACTCGTTCCCCGCCAACGTCTTCAAAGGCAAGCTGACGCGCATCAGCCCCTCTTCCGACGTGGCGAGCCGCTCATTCTTGGTCGAAGGGCTGGTGGATAATCCCGACCGGCGCCTGAAGCCGGGCTTCTTCGCCCACGCAGCGGTGACGACGAAAGTCGACCCGAACGCGCTCACGGTGCCGCAGCAGGCGGTTATCTCGTTCGCCGGCGTCAGCAAAGTTTTTGTCGCGGAAAACAACGTCGCGCGCGAGCGCATCGTTCAGACCGCCGGCAGAGTCGGCACGAACGAGGTGGAGATCGTCTCCGGCGTCAGGCCCGGCGAGCTTGTGATCATCTCGGGCCTGACGCGCGTCACGAACGGCGGGGCGATTAAGGTGAGCGGTCCGGTGATGCCGCGCGACGGAGCGCCCCAGCCGTGAGCCTCGCCGATATTTGCATCCGGCGCCCGGTTTTCGCGACCATGCTGATCGCGGCATTGGTCGTGCTCGGAATCTTTTCCTATCGCGGCCTCGGCGTCGATCTTTATCCCAACGTCGACATTCCTACCGTCACCGTGACGGCGACGCTTAAGGGCTCCAGCGTCGAGGAGATGGAGACCGCCGTCACGAAGCCGATCGAAGACGCGATCAGCACGATCGACGGCATCGACGAGCTGCGCGCCGTCATCAAGGACGGCATCTCGGTGATCACCGTCCAGTTCATTCTCGAGAAAAGCGCCGACGTCGCGGCGCAGGAGGTGCGCGACAAAGTCTCGACCATCCTGTCGCAGCTCCCGACCGGAACCGACCCGCCCGTCATTCAGAAATTCCAGGTCGACGCGATGCCGGTCATGAAGATCGCGGTCTCCGGCAAGCGCAACCTGCGCGAGCTGAGCGAGATCGCGCGCAAGCAGATCAAAGAGGACATCGAATCGCTCCGCGGCGTCGGGCAGGTGATCATGGTCGGCCGCCAGGAGCGCGCCGTCACGATCGACGTCGACCCCGACCGGCTCGCCGCCTACAATCTCTCCATCGCGCAGGTTAAGCGCGCCGTCCAGGCGGAGAACGTCGAAGTTCCCGGCGGCCGCGTCGACCAGGGGCGCCGCGAGCTCGTGCTGCGCACGATGGGCCGCATGCCCACGGCCGCGGATTTCAACGATCTCATTGTCGGCAACTTCCAAGGACGGCCGATTCTCATTCGCGATATCGGCACGGCGGAAAACGGCGTCGTCGAGCAGCGGAGCCTCGCGCGGCTCGACGGCGAAAACGCGGTCCAGCTGATCGTGCGAAAACAGTCCGGCACCAACACGGTCGAGGTCGTCGACCGCGTCAAGGCGCGCCTCCAGCAGCTCCGCGGCGTCCTGCCGCAGGATATCCGGAGCGAGGTGATCGTCGATCAGTCGCGCTTCATCAAGGCGTCGTACGACGAGGTGAAGATGCACCTGATCCTCGGCGCGCTGCTGGTCGCGTTCACCGTCTTTCTCTTCATGCACGACTGGCGCAGCACGATCATCGCCTCGGTCGCGATCCCGGCATCGATCATCGCCACGTTCACGCTCATGCGGATCATGGGGTTCACGCTGAACAACATCACGATGCTGGGGCTCATCCTCTCGGTCGGCATCGTCATCGACGACGCCGTCGTCGTGCTGGAGAACATCTTTCGCCACGTCGAGGAGCGCGGCGAGACGCCGCGCAGCGCCGCGTCTAAGGCGACGCGCGAGATCGCGCTCGCCGTCATGGCGACGACGCTCTCCCTGATCGTTATCTTTGTCCCGCTCGCGTTCATGGCGGGCCGGGTCGGACGCTTCTTTTCGAGCTTCGGCTCGACGGTCGCGTTCTCCGTCGCGGTGTCGCTTTTGATCTCCTTCACGCTCACGCCGATGCTGAGCTCGCGCTTTTTGAAGATCAAGCACGACAGCAAATCATCGAAGGAAAGCCGCTTTTATTCTTGGATCGATACATCGTACGGCTGGATTCTACGCTGGTCGCTGCGTTATCGCTGGGTCGTGATCGCCGCGGGCATCTTCACGGTGTTCTGGATCATGCCGCTCTTTTCGGCGATCGGCAAAAATTTCATTCCGACCGACGACCAGAGCGAATTCGAGATCATTATACAGACGCCCGGCGGCTATACGCTCGCGGAAACCGATAAGCTGATGCGCGAGCTCGAGGGGCGCATCGGCAAGCTGCGCGGCGTGACGAATATCTTGACGACGATCGGCGACACGACCGGCAACATCAAGTCGGGACAGGGCGACGTCACGATCGCCGATATATACGTGCGCCTGATCGATCTGTCCCAGCGCGATTACACGCAGTTCGAGGTGATGGCCGACGCGCGCCGCATGCTTCAGGAATATCCCGACCTCCGCACCAGCGTGCAGGGCGTGAACTCCTTCAGCGGCGGCGGCGTCCGCCAGACCGATCTCGAATTCAATCTCCGCGGCCCGAGCCTCGAGAAGCTGCAGGAGTACACCGACAAGCTGATCGCGCGCATGCGCGAGATTCCGGGACTGGTCGACATCGACACCACGCTGTCGGTGCGCACGCCCGAGCTGCGCACGCTCGTCGACCGCAAGAAAGCGTCGGAGTTCGGCATCCAGATCGAAGATATCGCCGACACCCTGCAGACCTTCGTCGGCGGCGAGCCGATCTCGAAGTACAAGGAAGAAGACGAGGAATACGACGTGTGGCTCCGCGCCGTGAAATCCAAGCGCGACGACCAGCAGGCGCTCATGAATCTGACCGTCCCGGGTAAAAACGGCCAGCTCGTCCGCATCGCCAATCTCGTCGACCTGAAGGAGGACCTCGGGCCTTCCGAGATCGACCGCTACAACCGCCAGCGCAAAGTAACGATCGTCGCCAACCTGCTCCCGACGCTGCCGCTCGGCGAGGCGGTGCAAAAAATCAACGGCTACGTGCGCGAGCTCGACCTGCCGGCGAATTACACGGCCGATTTTACGGGCCGCGCCAAGGTTCTCGCGGAGACCGGCCTCAACTTCATGTACGCGTTCGGCCTGAGCTTCATCTTCATGTACATGGTGCTGGCCGCGCAGTTCGAGAGCTTTCTCCACCCGATCACGATTCTGCTCGCGCTGCCGCTCACGATTCCGTTCGCGCTCTTGTCGCTGATCCTGCTGCGCCAGCCGATGGACATCTACGCGATGTTCGGCCTCTTCATGCTCTTCGGCATCGTGAAAAAGAACGGCATACTGCAGATCGATTATACCAATACGCTGCGCGCGCAAGGCATGGAGCGCGATCAGGCGATCCTCGAGGCGAACCACGCGCGCCTGCGGCCGATCCTCATGACCACGCTGATGCTGATTTTCGGCATGCTGCCGATGGCCCTCGGGCGCGGCCCCGGCGCCGCGTCGCGCGCCTCGATGGCGAAAGTCATCATCGGCGGCCAGGCGCTCTCGCTGCTCATCACGCTATTGATCACCCCCGTCGCTTATTCCTTGTTCGACGATCTCGGGCGGCTCGGCCGGGTCGCGGGCGCGAAAGAAAAAATCGCGGCGTGGCGCGGCGCGCTGTGGGAAAAGGCGGCCGGAATTTATCAGCGCGGCAACGGCCGCAGCCGCCGCTCGTAGTCATCGCAAGCATGTCATGCCGGGTCTCTCGTTTACCGCCTCACTCGGGCGGTCGCTGCGCCATCGCAACTACCGTCTCTATCTCACCGGACAGCTCATTTCGGTCTGCGGCACCTGGATGCAGCAGGTCGCGCTCAGCTGGCTCGTCTACCGGCTCACCGGCTCGGCGACGCTGCTCGGCGCCGTAGGCTTCGCATCGCAGATTCCCATTTTCGGGCTCAGCCCGATCGGCGGCGTCGTCAGCGACCGCTATCCCTGCCGGCGCATTCTCTTGCTCACGCAGTCGCTGGCGCTCGTCCAGGCGCTGCTGCTCGCCGCGCTCACGATCAGCGGATACGTCCAGGTGTATCACCTGCTGCTCCTTGGCATGGTGCTCGGCATCGTGAACGCGTTCGACATGCCGGCGCGGCAGACCCTCGTCAACCGGCTGGTGTCGGCGGAGGATCTCCCCAACGCGATCGCGCTCAACTCCTCGATGATCAACGCCGCGCGGATCATCGGCCCGAGCCTGGCGGGAATCCTCGTCGCGGCGCTCGGCGAAGGCTTCTGTTTTTTGCTCAACGCACTGAGCTATCTCGCGGTCCTGTGGGCGCTGCTCGCGATGAACGTTTCCGAGTCGAACCGGCACATACATCACACCTCGATCGCGCATTCTCTCGCCGAAGGCGTGCGCTATATCGCGGCCGACGCGCCGATCCGCACGCTGCTGATACTGCTGGGAACGTTCGGGCTCCTCGGCATGCCTTATATGACGCTGATGCCGGTTTTCGCCGCCAAGGTGCACAACGGCGGCGCCGATGCGCTCGGCGTCATGATGGGCGCCGTCGGTCTCGGCGCGCTGACCGGCGCGCTTTTTCTCGCGCGCCGATCGGAGCTCCGCGGCATCGGCAAGGTCATCGTCGCGGCTGGGATCGGCTTCGGCCTCGGGCTGATGGTGTTCACCGCATCGCCGGTCTTCTCGCTCTCGCTCGCGATCCTGCTGGTCGTCGGCTTTTGCTGGATGGTGTTGATCGCCGCATCGAATACGGTGCTGCAGGCGCTCGCCCACGAGCGCATGCGCGGGCGCGTCATGAGCATCTTCTCGATGAGCCTGGTGGGCATGGCGCCGTTCGGGAGTCTACTGATGGGCTTGCTCGCCGACCGCTTCGGCGCGCCGCTCGTTATCGCGGCCGGCGGAGGCTGCTGCGCCGTCGGGGGCCTGTGGTTCGCGCGCCTGCTGCCGCGCATCCGCGCCGCCGCGCTGCCGGTGCTGATCGAGCGCGGCATCATTCCCGACCCGTCCGGCCCGGCGGAAACGAGCGACGCGGCGGTCATCGCCGCGCAAGACGATTAAGGCAAGATGGCGAAAATTCTCAGCGGCGCGCCGGTGCCGCCCTCGATCTTCATCGGCGCGGCGTAGATCATCGCGCCCTTGACGGGCAGCTTGTCGAGGTTGGCGACGTTCTCGAAGGTGGGAACGTTCGCGCTGCCGAAAACCTGGTGCACGATGAAGTCCCGCGACGCGCCGTAGTCCATGCTCGCGGTATCGATGCCCGCGGCCGCGATCTTGCGCTCCTTCACGAGAAACTCGGCGGCTTCTTTCGAATAGCCCGGGAAGCGGAGATTTTCGGTATCGCCGGGCTTATCGCTGCCCAAATATTGTTTGCGGTCCTTCCAGAATTTCCCCCAGCCGGTGTACATGAGAACGATCGTGCCCGGCGCGATGCGCCCGTAGCGTTTTTCCCAGGTCTGCAGATCGGTCACCTGCAGTCGATAGTCGGCGCTCGCCTTCGCCTTGCCGCTCACGTCGACGACGATCCCCGGGCCAATCGTCTTCGACAGCGGCACCTGCTCGACCTTCCATTTTCCTTGAGCGAAATGAAACGGCGCGTCCATGTGCGTGCCGACGTGCTCGGCCGAGCTGTAATCATAAGCCGCATACCAGTGTCCGTCCGTCATGCCTTCGGTTTTCTTTTCGAGTTTGAAGCCGTGCGCCGTCGGCCAGTGCTGCGTCGCTTCGTTGAAGGGATAGGTCATGTCGACGAGCTTCTTCTCGTCGACCGCGAGCGCGGGCAGCGCAAGCAGCGAGACAAACAGAACAGAAAACAGCGTCTTCATGGCTCACCCCGCCGCGGCGTCAATTTCTCCAGTTCTTCTCTTGCGCCGCCGAATTGCGGATTGATATTTAGCGCGGCCTCGAATTCCCGCCGGGCTTCTTCGCGCCTGCCGAGGCCAGCGAGAATCCGCCCCAGCTCGTAGTGCGCGACCTCGTCGCTCGGACAGAGCGCGAGCCCTTCGCGGTAAAACGACTCGGCCTCGCGCGGATTACTCGCCGCCTGCGCCTGCTCGAAGCTGCGGAACGCGCCGCGGCAGGCGCGCTGCTTTTCTTGCTCGGCCAATTCTTTACGCATTCGGTCGATATCCTCTTCCTGCTGACGGATGATCTCGGCATTCCGACGGATATTCTCGTTTTCGCAGGAAATCAGGAGCCAGCTGAAGACGGCGAACGAAATCGCGCGTACCAAGCCGTTTCTCATCCGCCTTGATCTCGTTTTTCTTCGAGCGCGAGAAAAATCTTCTCGGCCTTGATCGGCAGGTCCTTCACGCGCACGCCGACGGCGTCGAAGATCGCGTTGGCGATCGCCGGCGCGACCGGGATCAGCGCCGTCTCCCCGATCCCTTTTGCGCCGAACGGCCCCTCTTTGTGCGGCACCTCGACGAGGATCGACTCGATTTTTTGCGGCATGTCGCCGAGCGAGGGAATCACGTAGTCGATAAAGTTGGGGTTGATGAGCTGGCCGTTGTCATAGACTAGCTCTTCGA
This sequence comes from Binatia bacterium, assembly GCA_035259465.1. Taxonomy (GTDB): domain Bacteria; phylum Desulfobacterota; class Binatia; order UBA9968; family UBA9968; genus JAJPJQ01. The sequence goes on along the minus strand of DATFWH010000192.1, from coordinate 4,531 downwards.
ACAGCGCCTGCCCCATGCCGGTAATCGACGCGCCGGCGAGCTGCTGGCGGCAGCCCAGCACGCTGATCGCCTTGCCGACGTCGACGGCGGTGACGTAGCGCAAAAGCTTCAGCTTGCCGGTCTCGCTGTCGACCTCGACTTCCGCGGCGCCAGCGCCGACGAACCAGAACGCCGAGGTCGTTTTCTCGCCGCGCTCGTCGACCGTCTTCGTTTTCACTTGTCCCTGACCCACCAGCGTGCCGCCCGGCATGCCGAAGCGCTTTTGCATCACTTCTTTATAGTCGAGCTGGGATTCGGGCAGGCGGACTTTTCCTTGCGAGAATCCAACCTGTTCGGGCGGAATGCCGAAATCCTCGACCACGATCCGCTTGAGCTGATTCTTTACGTCCTGCGCGGCGAGTTGCACCGCTTTTCCCATGTGGAAGGTCGAGCGGCTGGACGATGTCGTGAGATCGTACGGCACGACGTCGGTGTCGACGCCCAGCACCTGGATGCGGTCCAGCGGAACTTCGAGCTCCGTCGAGACGATTTGCGCGAGCGTCGTCTCCGAGCCCTGCCCCATCTCGATGGTGCCGGCGTAGACCGATGCGCTGCCGTCCTCGTTGAGTTTGACGACGGCGGAGGAGATCGACGGCGTGATCGTCGCTTTGATCAGGCATGCGATGCCCTTGCCGCGCTTGACATGCTTCTCTTTCGCGGGCTCCGGCTTCTCGTCCCAGCCGATCGCGTTCGCGACTTCGGTAAGACACTGCTTGAAGCCGATACTCGTGAGACGCTCGCCGGTGACGAAGGTGTCGTTCTCCTCGTAGCCGTTCTTGAGTCTGAGCTTCAGCGGATCGATCTTCAGCGCGTGCGCGATGATATCCATCTGCGACTCGTGCGCCCAGGCGGACTGCGACACGCCGAAGCCGCGGAACGCGCCGGCCGGCGGCTTGTTCGTGTAGATCGACATGGAGTCGATCTTCAAATGCGGTATGCGGTAAGGGCCCGCGGCGGTGTAGCCGGACTTTTTCGCCACGCGCGGGCCGATCTCGGCATAGGCGCCGGTGTCGAGCAGCACCTCGCATTCGCGCGCGACGAGGGTGCCGTCTTTCTTGACGCCGGTTTTCATGCGGATCACCGCGCCGTGCTTGGTGATCGTGTGAAAGACCTCCTCGCGCGAGAGCACGACGCGCACCGGCCGCCCGGCCTTGAGCGCCAGCGCGACGGTGAGCGGCTCGACCTTGGGATAGACTTTGCCGCCGTAACCGCCGCCGAGATACGGCACGACCACGCGCACGCGCGCGACCGGCAATTTAAAAATATTCGCGAGCTGTGTGCGCACGACGAAAGGATTCTGCGTCGTCGACCAGACGGTGAGCCGCTGCCCCGGCTCGATCTGCGCGATGCAGGCGTGCGGCTCCAAAAATGCGTGCTGCGCCGCGGGCAGCGTGAAGGTGTCCTCGAAGATGTGGTCCGATTCGGCGAAGCCCCTCTCGATATCGCCGCGCCGGAGCTTGAAATGGGTGCAGACGTTCGTGCCTTCCACGGGACGGAGCTCCGCCAGGTCGGCGAAGCCGGCCTCCGGGACTTTGACGTAGTCGTGCACGAGGGTCGCGTTTTTCTTGAGCGCTTCTTGCACGTCGGTGATCGCCGGCAGCTCTTCGTAATCGACCTCGATCGCCCCGAGCGCCTCTTCGGCGGCGTCCGGCGTGAGCGCCGCGACCGCCGCGACCGGATCGCCGACGTGGCGGACCTTTTCGATCGCGACGATCGTCTGGTCTTTGAACACGGGTCCGTAATACGGATCGAGCGCCGGATGATCGAGGATGTCGGCGCGCGTGAGCGTCGCGACGACGCCGGGGACTTTCAGCGCCTTCGACGCGTCGATGCGGGCGATGCGCGCGTGCGGGTACGGGCTGCGGAGAATCCGCCCGTGGCACAGGCCGGGAAGCTTCATGTCGGCGAGGTAAGACGCGCGGCCCGTGACCTTGGCGAGATAATCGAGCCGGCGTCCGTTCGTGCGCTCTGCCATTTTAGAGTCCCGCCGCTTTCTTCACCGCCTGCATGATCTCGCCGTAGCAGCCGCAGCGGCAGAAGTTGCCCGCGAGATAGTCGCGGATCTGCTCGTCGCTCGGTCGCGGATTCTCGTCGAGCAGCGCCTTGGCCGTCAGCAGAAAGCCCGAAGTGCAGTAGCCGCACTGGAGCGCGCCCCAATCCATGAACGCTTCCTGTAATGGATGAAGCTTATCTCCGTTCGCGAGCCCCTCGGTGGTCATAATCTCGGCGCCGTCGGCGTCGACGGCGAGATACGAGCAGGCGCTCACCGGCTTGCCGTTCACGAGCAGCGTGCACGCGCCGCACACCTGCATCTCGCAGCCGAGCTTGGCGGCGGTGAGACCTAATTGATCGCGCACAGTGTCGAGCAGGGTCGCGCGCGCGGACACCTCCACCTCGCGCTCCAAACCGTTCACACGAATGCGAATTGACTTTTTCATGTTAATTTTGCCGTGCGCGCTCGTATGCTGTTGCGGCAGCGCGCCGCACCAGCACGCGCACGATGCCGCGCTTGAATTTTTCCGAGCCGCGGAGATCGCTCGTCGGGCTGCATTGCTTGGCGGCGGCGGCGCCGGCCTCCTCGGCCAAGTCGGGCGAAAACGGGCGTCCGGATAAAACTTCCTCCGCCTCGCGCGCTCGCAGCGGCGTCGGCGCGACGCAGCCGAGCGCGACGCGAACCGTATTTAATGTTTCGTCGCTGCCGAGCGTAAGCCGCGCGCACACGCCGACGCACGGCTTATCGACCACCGAGCTGCTGGAGAAGCGGATATATTCGACGCCCGAGCGCGGCGGCAGCGGCGGCACGATCACGTGCGTGAGAATTTCGTCGTCGCCGAGGCTCGTATGATAAAAATCCAAAAATAACTCTTCGATGGGAATCACGCGGTTGCCGGCCGGGCCGGCGATCGCGACGCGCGCGTCGAGCGTCATGAAGACCTGCGCCAGATCCGTCAGCGGCTCGCCGGAGGCGAGGTTGCCGCCGATCGTGCCGACGTTGCGCACGCGGATGTTCGCCACATCGCGCTCGACGTGGGCGAAGATGGGAAATTTCTCATTCGCGATCTTCGAAGTTTCCAGCTCGCGGTGCGTGGTGAGCGCGCCGATGACGAGGCCGTCTTTGGCGTCGAAGCGAATCCCCGTGAGCTCGCCGATTTTTTTGATGTTAACCAGCGCCTTGGGCTGGAGCAGCCCCTGGCGCATGACGATGGAAAGATAAGCGCCGCCGGCGTACGGGCGGGCCTCGCCGCCGTAGCGCTTGAGCATCGCGCACGCTTCGGCGACGGTGGTCGGCTCGAGATACTCGAAATCCCGCATCGAAAACTAAATGTACTTGATTTTGTCCACTCCCGGAATCAACACCTTCTCGTACTTCGAGCGGTCGGCGACCGGCACGGTCGCGTCGATGCCCCAGCCGGCGCTCGAGCGCGGCTTCGGCACCGAGGGATCGAGCGTCGAGCAGGCGAGACGCGGGATGACGATCAAATCGCGGTCGGGCTGCATGCGCGTGCTGAGCGCCCACTCGACCTCGGTCGGATTGCGGATGTCGATGTCGTCGTCGACGACCGTCACCTGCTTCAGGCCGATGCCGAGCGCGAGCAGCGCGAGGATCAAATTCCGCGCCTCGTCGTCGTGGCGCTTCTTGATCGAGACCACGACGTGGTGGCGGAAGGTCCCGCCCGGCGTGACGTAGACGTCGCGCACTTCGGGAACGATCTTCATCGTCTCGCGATAGATCACCGCCGCGTTGGCGTATTCGATGAGCGTATGGTTCTCCGTCACCGGCATGCCGGTGAGCGCAGTCTGATAGATGGGATTTTTGCGCATCGTGATCGCGGTGACTTTGAGCACCGGCGCCGATTTCGCCTCGCTGTAGCAGCCGGGATATTCGCCGTACGGGCCGTCGGGCACGCGCTCGCCCGGCACCGTAACGCCTTCGATGACGATCTCGGCCATTGCGGGGATTTCGACATCGATGGTCTCGCAGCGGACGAGCGCGACCGGCGCGCCGCGGAGCCCGCCGGCGACGTGGTATTCATCGACGCCGTAAGGGACCTTCGCCTGCGAGCCGATGACGACCGCCGGCTCGACGCCGATCGCCGTCGCGACCTCGAGGCCGCGCTTTTTCTCTTCGGCCTTTAGAATCATCCGGCCCAGATGATGATCGGGCGGCGCCCAGAGCGATAGGCGATCCTTGCCGAGGAGCAGCATGCGATGGATCGAGAGATTGCGGGCGCCGTTGTCGGGATCTTTGCCGACCTGCACGCCGATCGTGACATAGGCTCCGACGTCTTTGCCGGCATGCGTGACGATCGGCAGCTTGTGGAGATCGACGTCACTGCCGGTCCACTTGATTTCCTTCACCGGCCCCGTCGAGACCATCGCAGGCGGAATGCGCTTGTCTTCGAGAGTAAGATACCGGTCCAGCAGTTTATCCTGGGGCACGCCGAGGCCGAGCGCGATCAGCTTTCGCGTGGCGAAGAGCCCGCCGAGCACG
>DATFWH010000191.1:0-5603 GCA_035259465.1 Binatia bacterium | reverse complement strand
ACGCCCCGAAAATCCGCCATAATCGTCTTGAACTCCTCCTCGCTGGGGTTGTCCATGAAGACGACCTTGGCCGTGACTTTATCGGCGTCGTGGATCGCCGGATAAACTCCCGGCGAGAGCACGAACTCACCGGTCTTGGCGAACGCTTCCTGCCCTTCCGGCGAGCACGCGTACTCGATGTAGAGCTTCGCCGCGTTCGGGTGCGCGGCCTTCGCGCCGAGACTGAAGAGACTCGGGTCGGCGAGATAGCGGTCGATCGGCGCGTAATCGACCGGACCTTTGAATTGCGTAACGGTGTTGATGAGGCCGATGCCGACCTGGGCCTCGCCTTTGATGAGCGCGTTTATCACCGGCGTCAGCGATTCGATCAGCAGCGGCTGCTGGCGCGCGAGCCCCTTGACGAACTCCGGCCATTTGTCGCCCATATATTTTTTCAGGTTCCATAAGAACTGTGCGGTCGTCGTGTGCGACGACGGGTCGGGCATCGCAAGCTTGCCCTTCCATTTGGGATTGACGAGGTCTTCGAGCGACTTCGGCGCGTCCGCCGCTTTCACGAGGTCATTGTTGTAGATGACGCCGATCGGCAACATACGCCACGGCGTCGATATCTCGTCTTTCTCCCTGAAGCGCGCGGGAAATTTATTCGCCGACGACGGCGCGTAGCGGGTGAAAAGACCCGCCTTCTGCATGATAAGCTGCACGCCGCGGCTCGCTTCGACCACATCGAACCCCGGTTTGCCGGCGCGCCACTCGTTCAGCGCGCGGTCCGCGACGCCGGTCGCCGAGGCGCGCCAGTATTCGACGCGGATTCCGTATTTTTTCTCGAACCCCTTGTCGATCACGTCCATCGCCTGCGGCACTGCCGTGCCGTAGAGGACGATGCTACCTTCCTTTTTCGCGGCGTCGACATTCGGCGCCTGCGCGCGGGCGATGCCCGCCACGGCTGATAGAATCACTGCGGCCGCGATCGTCGAATACTTCGTGTATCTTTTCGCTCGCATCGTCATACCTCCGCGTTTCCTCCAGTGTTGAGGGGAACCCCTCAATCTTTCTTTTTTCGCGATTTCGCCTTGCCTTGCCGGGAACGCTCCGTTACACTTCCCCGGTAATCACCGCAAAGCAAGCTCCCCCGCTTGTTCGTCGAAAGGATCTAGATGGAAGATTTTGAGCCGTCCCTCATCGAAGGATACCTTCTCTGTCTCTTCAACGCGGAAGCGATTCGCTCCCAGACGAGCCAGTGGAAGAGAAAGCTTTTATTCTTCATGAGCGGCGTCGCCGTCGAGATCGCCTTGGTGCCGTTTTTGTCCTCGCTGCTCGGCTACGATTTCGCGTGGGCGGCGTGGCTGCTTACCGCGGTATTTCTGCCGATGGGGCTGTTAGGCTTCTACGCCAGCAAGCGCGGCAGCGACCACTTCGTCGAATTTCTCCTGCTCGCGCCGCAATTCGGCCGCAAGAGCTGAGCGCTACTTCGAAGTTCCCTCGGGCTTCCCGGCCGTCTTTTTCGCCTCGTCGACGAGCGGCTGGAGTTTTTTCCTCACGTTCGGATCGAGCTGATAGGCCTTCTTCAGGTCCGCGTCGGCGTCGTTGGCGCGCCCCTGGTGCAGCCGCGCGAGGCCGCGCTGGCCGTACGCCTCGGCGCTTTTCGGCAGCATGACGATCACCTGCGTGAAGTCCCGCGCCGCGTAGTCGTACTTCCCCTGCTCGGCATAGGCGAGGCCGCGGTTGTAAACCGCTTCCGGGTCTTTCGGGTCCAGACGGATCGCCTCGTTGTAGTCCTCGATCGAGCGGTCTAGATCGCCCATGCGGAAGCGCGACAAGCCGCGGTTGTAGTAGACCTCGGGCGCCTTCGGAAAGGTTTCCAGAACTTTCGTGTAATCCTCCACCGCTTTATCGTTCCGCGCGAGATTCGCGTACGCGTTGCCGCGGTTGTAATACGCCTCGGCGAATTCCGGATCGAGCGCAATCGCCTTGTCGTAATCCTCGACCGCCTTTGCCGGATTCTCGAGCGCCATGTAAGTATTGCCGCGGTTGTAATAGGCATCGGCGAAATCCGGGTTCAAGCGGATCGCCTCGCTGTAATCTTTCAGCGCCGGCTCGTACTGTTTCATGGAGTAGTAGACGGTGCCGCGGTTCAGGAAAATGTCCGGATCTTCCGGCGTCGAGCGCAGCGCCGCCGCGTAATCTTTGAGCGCGCGGTCATTCTGCTTGAGGCGGCGGAACGCGTCGCCGCGGCCGCGATACGCTTCGCCGTTATCCGGCGCGAGGCGGATCGCTTCGTTGTAATCCTTCAGCGCGCGCTCGTCTTCGCCGAGCTCGGCGTAGGCGTTGGCGCGTCCGAGAAAAGCGTCGGCGGATTTCGGGTTCGCCTGAATCGCCTTGTCGTAAAGGCCGATCGCCTGCTTCGTGCTCCCGGCCTGCTGGAGCAATTGCGCTTCTTTGAGGGCGTCGTCGGCGCTCGCCGCGAGCGCGACCGCCGCGCCCGCGGAAAGCAGGCCCACGATCATCGCGGCGCGCAAAATAGTCGTCTTCACTTCACAATTCCTTTAGTGCGGATATCGTTTTCGAGCTTCTGTTTGAGCGTCGGGTCGAGCTCGAACGACTTGACGAAATCCTTCTCCGCGTCGTCGTTCTTGCCCGCGCCGAGATTGGCGAGGCCGCGGTTCGCGTAGATGCGCGCGTTATTCGGATCGAGCTTCAGCGCCGCATCGTAGTCGGCGAGCGCGAGATCGTATTTGCGCAGCATGTAGTACGCGTTGGCACGGTTGTTGTAAACCTCGGGGTTGTTCGGGTTGAGCTTGAGCGCCATCGTGTAGTCGTTGACCGCGGAGTCGGCCTTGCCGAGACGGCGCTCGGCGAGCCCGCGCTCGTAGTAAGCACCGGCGTCTTTGGGGTCGAGACGGATCGCGTCGGAGAAATCCTGCGTCGCCTTGTCGAGCTGCCCGAGCGCATAGTAGGCGCTGCCGCGCTGTCTATACGCCTCGGAGAATTTGGCGTTCAGCCGAATCGCCTCGTCGTAATCCTTGATCGCCCGCTCCGGCTGCTTCGCGTCGCTGTAGGCGTTGCCTCGGTAGTAGTATCCTTCCGCCGTCTTCGGACTCAGCTTGATCGCCTGATCGAAGTCTTTGACCGCGCGCTCCGTCTGGCCGAGGCGCGCGTAGGCTTCGCCGCGGCCGACGAACGCTCGCGCCGATTTCGGGTCCGCCTGGATCGCTTTGTCGTACGCGGCGATCGCCTCCTTGAACTTTCCCGCCCGGTGAAGATTTACCGCCTGGTCGTAGGAGCTGGGGGCCGCGGCACTCCAGGCCTGCGCCGCCGCGGCGATGAAGAAAAAAACCGCCGGCAAGATGGTGCGCAACTTCATAATTTGAATTTTATTAGCCCACGATCGGTCCGAAGTCCATGGCGGAGATTTTTTATTTCGCCGCGACCTGCTTGCGCAGATTCGCGAGCATCTCCTCCGGGCTTTCCTTCGTCAGCATGCGTCCGAACTGGCTGCGGTAATTCGCGACCACGGCGATGCCCTCGACCGAGAAATCGTAGACCGACCATTTGCCGTCCTTCTGCACCAAACGGAAATTGATCGGCGTCTCGGTCGAGCCGGAGATAACCTTCGTCTCGACCTCGTAGCGGTTCTCGCCGAGCGGCCGCTCCTTGCCGAACGTCACCTGCTGGTCCTTAAACGATAGGATCGTCTCGGCGTAGAAATTCTCCAAAAGCGTCTTGAAGAGACCCACGAATTCCTTCTGCTGCGCGGGCGTGAGCTTCTCCCAGTTGCGCGAGAGCGTCGCGCGCGACATCTCGTTGTAATCGAAGATGCCGTCGAAGATCGCGCGCAGCTTCTTTTTCTTCGCCTCTTTCTGCGAATCGGCCTTGAGCGCCGGGTCGCGCAGGACGGCGAGCACTTCGCCGACCCGCGCCTTGGTCGTCTCCAGCGCCGTGTCGGCGCGCGCGACCGTCGGCAGCGCGAGCGCGAGCAGCAGCGCGATCAATACTTTTTTCATGGGTCACCTCGTTGCGTTTATTTGGCGTCCTTGGGAGTCTTCTTCTCGACGTCGCCGAATGCGTACTTGCTGATCAGCTCGATGAGATCGACGGGCGGCTCGGTCTCGGTGATCGTCCCTCTCGCCTGAAGGAGCTTGCCGGCGCCGCCCGCGTCGATCTTGATGAACTTGTCGCCCAGAAGGCCATTCGACTTGATCGACGCGACCGCATCGTCGTAGACCTTCACGCTCTTGTCGATGCGCAGCTCGACGACCGCGACCATGTCCTTCTGATCCATCGAGAAGCCGGAGACGCGGCCGATCTGCATGCCGACCATCTCGACCGGGCTGCCGACCTTCAAGCCCGAGACCGAGGTGAATTTCGCGAACAGCGGATACGTCTTGTCGCCCAGCACCGGGACGTCGCCGAGCTTGAGCGTCAAATAGGCGACGCAGACGATGCAGACGACCATAAAAATCCCGACCAGGGTTTCCATGGAATATTTTTTCACCACGCGGGCCTCCGCTTCGCTTGCGCCTATCGCCTAAAGCATGAATGTCGTGATCACGTAATCCACCACGAGCACCAGCACGCACGACAGCACGACGGCCGAGGTGGTCGACATGCTGACGCTCTTCGCGCCGCGGGCGTCGGCACGCAGGTGCGTAAAATAACCCTGGAAGCTGCACACCGTCGACACGATGATCGCGAACACGAGCGACTTCACAAAGCCGCCGACGACATCCTTGGTCGTGACGCTCGCCTGAAGCTGATCGAAATATGTGCCGGAGTTGACGCCTAAAAGAATGACTCCGGTGAAGTAGCCGCCGGCGATGCCGACCGCGTCGAACAGCGCGGTCAGCAGCGGGAAGCTCACGATCGCAGCCGCGACGCGGGGGCTCACGATATACCCGAGCGGATCGATGCGCATCGTCTGGAGCGCGTCGATCTGCTCCGAGATGCGGAGGATGCCGATCTCCGCCGTCATAGACGAGCCCGCGCGCGCGATGATCATGATCGCCGTCATGACAGGGCCAAGTTCGCGGATGAGGCCGAGACCCACGGCCGAGCCGAGCATCCCCTCGGCGCCGAGCTTGGCGAGCGCGTAGTACACCTGAAGCGCGACCACCATGCCGGTGAAAAGGCCGATCAGCGACACGATACCCATCGTGCGCGCGCCGATGTGCGCGAGCTGGTCGAGGATCGCGGGCAGCCGCTTGGGGCGGAAGATCAGCCAGAACGCGCGCGCGAAGAAGATCGCGGCGGCGCCCATGTCGTTGACGATCGCTATCGTGCGGCCGCCGAGCGGCGCGAAGATTCGATCCTGTGTCGCGTTCATCGACTCGCCCAAAAAACAGGCGCGATGTTATCAGCGTCCCCGGCCGGGCGCAACGGGCGGAATTGTAATTTACGCGTGAAACGCGTTATGGTTACCGTCCGTTTAAGGAACGCGCGATGAAATGCCCAGTGTGCGACGCCGAGCTCGCGGGGACACCGAATTATTGCGGGGCCTGCGGTCATAGTCTTAATGCCGCGCCGGCTCCGCAGGACGACGCGAACGAGCCAAGGCTCCCCTCGGGCTTCAGCCGGACGCTCTCGACCGATCTCGTCGCGCGTCAGAT
>DATFWH010000190.1:0-4571 GCA_035259465.1 Binatia bacterium | reverse complement strand
TGCTCGGCGGCTTCGTTCTCGCAGCCTGGATTTCACGCATTCCCATACCCGCCTGGGCGATGATGAAGGCCAACGCGGCGCTCGCGGTGCTTCTCTGCGGCGTCTCGTTGTGGCTTTGCACGAAGGAAGCGCAAACATTCCAGATGATCGCGCGACTCTGCGCCGCCGCCGCAGCCCTCATCGCCTGCGCCGCGCTCGCGGAACATTTTCTCGGCCGCGACTTCCGTATCGATGAGCTGATCGCGAAAGACGCTTCGGAAACGGGAGCGCCGGGCCGGATGGATCTCGCCAGCGCCGCCGCTCTAGCCGGTCTCGGAGCGGCCCTCGCTCTGCTCGGCGACCGCAGGCAAGCCGCAAAGGCGCAGGCGCTCGCGCTAATCGTCGGCGCCGCCTCGGTGTTCGTCCTGGCGGGTTATGTCTACGCCGTCCCGGCGCTCTACTCCTTCGGTCCGGCGCCCTACACGGCGGCGGCTGTTTTGCTGCTTTCCGCGGGCGCGGTGTGCGCGCGGTCGGGCGCGCTGCCGCATATGGGGCGCGGCGACGCGGCTGCGGCGCTCCTTTCGCGCCTTGCGCCGGGCGCTGTTGCGATTCCGTTGGTGCTCGGCGGCTTAGCCCTGCTCGGCTACCGGCGCGGCGTTTTCGACACCGAAACAGGAATAGCGCTCGCCGCCGTTCTTGCGGCGGCGCTGGTCTTTCTCCTGATTCTGTGGAGCGCGACTTCTCTCCCCCAGAGCCCCTCGCGCATTCGAGAAACCGTTCGCCCCGAACGCGAGCTCAGGCACATCCGGATTGCACGCGAAGGCGCGCTGGCCGTCGCGGGCGCCGCAACTCCAGCGGCCGCGCGCGACATTCTACTCGAGAGAACGCGGCTGATGTTTCCCGCCGCCTCGGCGGTTACGCTCCGTCTCTTGAACCACGGCTCGGACGAGCTCCCCTCCGCCGCAGCATGGGTTCGCGCCGGAGCGGCGCCGGATATCGACGAGACGCACGCCCTCGGCGAGCGCGGCAAAAAACCAATGGAGACAGGCGGCGCGGTCATTGTGCGCAATTTACAGTCGGACGCGCAGGTCCAGAACGAGATATTCCGGAAGCAGGGCTGGGTTTCCTACCTCGGAGTGCCGCTGCTCGCGCGCGGCGAGGCGCAAGGTGTGCTCGGCGTTTACACGCCGGAAGAATACGACTTCAGCCGGGAAGAAGCCGAATGGCTCGCGGCGTTGGCGGCGATGTCCGCGGGCGTGCTACCGCCGCCGCCGGTGTCCGCGGAAACCGAAACCGAGCCGCCGGCCGCTCTCTCGCCGCACACAACCGAGCAGGTAAAAAAAGCTCTGAGGCTGCTGCCCGAAATGCACCAGGCGCTGGCGCCGCTCAATCCGGCGACATCGCTGTCCGAAGCCATCGACAGCGTCGTCGCGAAGGTGCTCGACGCAACCGGCGCGGACGCCTTGATTATTCGCGTATGGAAGAAGGAAACCGGCGCGTCCGTTATCTCCGCGCACCGCGGCGTGGCCGACGAATATGTCAACCAGATGGAGATCGGACTGCTGAAAGGCGCGATGGAATGGGTGGTGCAGCACGGCCAAGAGATCGTCGCGCCCAACGTCGAAGCGGAGTCGCGTTTTGCCACGAATGCCCAGCGGCAATTGGGCTTCCGCTCCTCGGCCCTGCTGCCGCTCCGCCTTTACAACGAAGTGCGCGGCATTCTCTACGTCGCGAGCCGCACCGCCGGATGGTTCAATGATGCGGAAAAAGACCCGCTGGTCGCGGTGGCCCAGCAGATCGGTATTTCGATCGAGAACCGCGAGCTCTTCGATCATCTGAAAAATTCGCGCGACGAGATCGAGCAGGCGAGCAAGATCAAGGGCGAGTTCTTAAGCGTCATGTCGCATGAGCTGAGAACGCCTCTCAGCGTGGTGATGGGGTACGCCGGAATGATCAAGGAGCGGCTGCTGGGCGAAATCAGCGCCCAGCAGGACGACGCGCTGCAAAAGCTCCTGACGCGGGCGAACGACCAGCTCAACATGATCAACGCGATCATGCAGATCACGCAGCTCGAGTCGCGCTCCCTCGTGCTCGAGCGCCAGCTGGTCAATTTGTCGGAAATGCTGGCGCATCTAAAAAACGATTACGCGCTGTCGCATACGAAGCGCGAGGTCACTCTCAACTGGAGCTACCCCGCGGAGCCGATCGTGATCGTCACCGACAGCGGCAAGCTGAAAGAGATTCTCGTCAATCTCATCAACAACGCGCTCAAATTTACGCCGCAGGGAAGCGTGACGGTCTCGATGCGCGTCCACGACGATACGCGGCGCAAATGGGTACAGCTGTCGGTCGCCGATACCGGAGTCGGCATCCCGAAGGATCAATACGGGAAGATTTTTGAAAAGTTTTACCAGGTCGACAGCTCGGAGACGCGCCTTTACGGCGGCGTCGGATTGGGGCTGTATATCGTCAAACACTTTGCCGAATTTTTAGGCGGCAAAGTGGACGTGGCGAGCCAACCCGGCTTCGGCTCCACGTTTACCGTTACCATTCCGTACGCAACCTGATTTCGCCGCCATCCGTCGAATCGTTTCCGCTTCGCTTTACATCAGCTACCCCTCGTTCGAGCCGCGCAAGGCATAGAGTTGCCTATTCCGGGCGAACTCGCTAAAACGACCACTGGGAGGAGAGAAATGGCTCAGCAGGAATACCGCGTTGAAAAAGACTCCATGGGCGAAGTGAAGGTGCCGAAGAGCGCCTACTACGGCGCCCAGACGCAGCGCGCCGTGGACAATTTTCCCGTCAGCGGCATCGGCTTTCCTCCGCGTTTCATCCGCGCTCTCGCCCTGATCAAGCACGCAGCGGCTTCTGCGAACCGCGACCTCGGTTTGTTGAACGAAAAAACCGCCGACGCGATCCATCGCGCCGCCCAGGAAATCATGGACGGCAAGCACGACAGGGAATTCGTCGTCGATATTTTTCAGACGGGCTCCGGTACTTCAACCAACATGACCGCGAACGAAGTCATCGCCAATCGCGCGCTCGAGCTGATGGGCCAGGAGCGCGGCAGCAAGGGCGTTCATCCGAACGATCACGTCAACATGAGCCAGTCGTCGAACGACGTGATCCCGACCGCGATCCACGTCTCGGCGCTCGAAGCGATCCAGAAAGAATTGATCCCCGCGCTCAAGCAGCTCCATGCCGCGCTCGCGGACAAGGCGCGGGAGTTCGACCGCATCGTGAAGATCGGCCGGACGCATCTCGCCGACGCGACGCCGATCCGCCTCGGCCAGGAGTTCGGCGGCTATGCACGGCAGATCGAGCTCGCGATCGAGCGCATTCAAGCCGCCGCGAAAGGGCTCGAAGAGCTGGCGCTCGGCGGCACCGCCGTCGGCACCGGCATCAACACGCATCCGGAATTTCCGCGGCGCACGATCGAGCACATCTCGCGCATGACGGAGCTCCCGTTTCGCGAGGCGAAAAACCATTTCGAGGCCCAGGCCGCGAAGGACGCCGTGGTCCAGGTGAGCGGCGCGCTCAAAACGCTCGCGGTGAGCTTCACGAAGATCGCCAACGACCTCCGCTGGCTCTCTTCCGGACCGCGCTGCGGATTCGGCGAGATCGGTCTGCCCGACACGCAGCCGGGCTCCTCGATCATGCCCGGCAAGGTAAACCCGGTCATGTGCGAGTCGATGCTGCAGGTCGCCGCGCACGTGATCGGCTGCGACGCGACGATCACGATCTGCGGCCAGGCCGGGAATTTCGAGCTCAACGTGATGATGCCGATCATGGCGCTGCGGCTCTTAGAGGCGATCACTTTCAGCGCCAGCGTCGCGAAGGCGTTCACGGAAAAATGCGTGGTCGGGATCGAGGCGAACAAAGAGCGCTGCGAGGAAATGATCGAGAAAAGTCTCGCGATGGTCACCGCGCTCGCGCCGGTCATCGGCTACGACGCCGCCGCGAAAATCGCCAAGGAATCTTTCACCACCGGCAAGACCGTGCGCGAGGTCGCGCGGGCGCACAAAGTCCTGCCCGACGACAAGCTCAACAAGATACTGGACCCCTGGCGCATGACCGAGCCGGGAATTCCTGAAAAAGACTAAGGCTCGCGGCACGTGCAAACCGACTACCTTTCTGCTATAGACTAAACATATAACAAGAGAAGGATTGAAAGCCCCGCCCTTCCCGGCACATAAGCTGCGCGGCGCACCGATGCGCGGCGACGGCGTTCCGCGACGGCGGATCGCCTAACAGAGTCCTCGTTTAAACCAGGAGTGAGAGGTGAGCAACGGTTCCATAGCCTTGCAAAACGTCAAGACGCTCAGAAAAGACGCGTGGTGGGTCGAGCCCGCGCTCACCGTAACGGTGCTGACGACATTCATCGTCTATACGACCTGGGCGGCGCTGGTGAACGAGAACTACTTCGCTGCGCCTTATCTCTCGCCATTTTATTCTCCGTGTCTCAGCACTTATTGCGCGCACGCGACGATGTCTCTATTCAACTGGCCCTACTCGCCGGCGATTTTGATCCTCTGGGCGCCGGCCGGCTTCCGGCTCACCTGCTATTACTATCGCAAAGCCTATTACCGCGC
>DATFWH010000189.1:0-14496 GCA_035259465.1 Binatia bacterium | reverse complement strand
GTCGGCGCAACGAGCCCGCCGATACAGCGGAGCAGTGTCGTTTTGCCGCAGCCGGACGGCCCGACGATGCAGAGGATCTCGTTCGAGCGCACGGCGAGCTCAACATTGCGAAAAGCGACGACGGTGCCTTCGAGGAAGAGCTTGCTCGCGCGATCGATTACGATTTTTGCGTCGGCCATGAACGATCAATGCGAAAAATTATTTGCCCCACAACTCTTTCGTCGCGATGCGCGCGCCCTCCGCCATCGCTTCGAACTTGGCCCAGGCGATGTTCGCGTGACCCACGCGCGGTCCGAGGCCGCAGTCGGTCCCGCCCATGACGTTCTCACGGCCGACGATTTTCGCGTAGCGGATCAGGCGGTCGGCGATGAGTTGCGGATGCTCGACGATATCGGTCGCGTGGCCGACGACGCCGGGCACGAGGACTTTGCCTTCCGGGAGCTTCACCTCTTCCCAGACGCGCCACTCGTGCTCGTGGCGCACGTTCGCGGCCTCTATAGAATAAGTGTTCGCGCGCACTTTCAGGATCAGATCGACGATGTCGCGCAACGGGATGTCGTATTTATGCGGCCCGTGATAGCTGCCCCAGCAGGTATGAAAGCGAATCCGGTCCGGCGGCAGGTCGCGCAGTCCGTGGTTGAGCGCATCGACCCGCATCTCGGCGTACTTGCGATAGTCGGCCACGCTCATCTCCGGGTAGACCTGCCAGGCGTCAGGCAGGTCGGGGT
Source organism: Binatia bacterium (assembly GCA_035259465.1). Classification (GTDB taxonomy): domain Bacteria; phylum Desulfobacterota; class Binatia; order UBA9968; family UBA9968; genus JAJPJQ01. The sequence continues at coordinate 13,768 of DATFWH010000189.1, read as the reverse complement.
TGTCGATCTGCAGAAGAAAACCCGAATCGACGATCGCCTTGTACTCCTCGCGCATCGCGTCGGCGAGCGCGAAGAGATATTCCTCGTCGGTCTTGTAATAATCGTTTTTAAGCCAGTGCTCCAGCGTGCCCGGCGCGACGGCGGGGAGAAACGCCTCTTCGACTTTATGGTCCTTGAGGGCTTCGCGGAAATTTTCGATATCCGCCTTCACCGCGTCGTGCCCGATGTATTTGAGCGGGCCGTTGCAGAAGACGCGCCAGACGTTCTCGCCGCGCATCGTCGCAGTGCGCCTCTGGAAATACTCGGCGAATTCCTTGAGGTCCCGGCCGTAGATCGTCGAGGGGCGCTCTTCCGACCGCGCCTGCCGCTCGACGAAGCCGGAGAGCCGCTCGCGCGCGTAGCGGGAGAAGTTGGGCTTCCCGAGCTCGCCGTCGTTGATGATATCGAGGCCGCAGTCGAGCTGCTTTTTGACCGCCTCGGCGACCGCGCTTTTCACCCGCTTGGCCAGCGCCTCCTTGTCGTAGGGCTGGCCGTTGTTCTTCGCCACTAGCATCTCTTTCAAGTCTGGCGGCAGCGGGAGGCTCCCGGCGTGCGTCGTGAGAATACGGTCTGTGCTGCGCTTCATTTTCCTGTCCTCCGGCGCTTTGAGACTATGCAAAGCGAGCACCCGCGTCAACCGAGCGGTTCACCGAGGAAATTGCCTGGCGAAATAGGCGTAAATGGTGGGGCGGAGCAGTTCGAGGAGAACGGGGTCGACGACATAAAGCGAAAAAGCTTCCGCGAAGTATTCGCTCCAGTCCGTTTCCGCGTACTTCGTGATGCGTACCGGGCCGTCCAGCGCGGCCGCCTTGCGGAACTCATTTTCCGAATTCTCGGCGGCGCCGCCATCGACGGCTTCGTAAAGCTGCGACCGCGGCTCAAGGCGCCAGCGGTAGCCGGATAGTCCTCGCGCCGCCTCCAGCGTCCGCGTCGCGGCGGCGATCCGCTTTTGGCTCGACTCCCAGGCCTGTTCCCGATCCGGAGGGATGCGATAACGGTCGGACCCCGGGAGTTTATACCGGCTGAACGCGCTCTCGGTGGCGGCGACCTCAGCGCGATAAGCGTCGAACGCCTCGCGCAGCGGCGCAAAGTCGAAGGAATGGCCAATTTCGTGTGCGATAGACGCGGCTGCCCGATCGCCGGCGTCGAAGCGCGCCAGTGAAAATTTGAACCCATGGTCGTACATCGTGACAGTGTGCGCGTCCGCCGCGTATTCTCCTCCGCGATCGCTCAAGGTCGGATGCTGGCGATCACGGTTGAACTTCAGCCCGTCGATGCGCCCAAGCCATCCCTCCGGCATGCGGCCGAGCACTGCGTCGAGCGTGCGCCGTTCCGTATCCGCCCAACCCGGGCCGACCACGAAGCCGTGCCGCGCGATGACCGATTGTCCTTTCGACTCCGTGCGCTCGGCAGCAGAGTCCGGATTCAACGTGTCGATGACGATCTCGCGTCTACAAGTTCCGGCGCGCGGCTCCCGCCCTACGTAAGTGAAGCGGAACGTTTCGACCGTGGCGAACGTTTTCGGCAGATCGAATTGAACGTTCGCTATGGAGTTTAGCCTGAGCGAGCCGGCGACGAGTCCGCCCGCGGCGTTGCGCAAGCCCCTGTGCAGCGCCTGCGGCACGCGCGGATCGAACGTCACGACAGCGCCGGCAACAGGACCGAACCTGCGCTCTTCGGTTGTGGCGAAGAATGGGCGGAAGTCCTGCGGGTTGAAAATAAATTCGAGGACCTGGAGGCGCCGGCGTTCAGCGACAGACAAGCCGGCCAGCGATGCAGCCGGAGTTGCGGCCTCCGCTGCCGCTTTCGACGCCGTCATGGGAGTTTGAGCACGCGTAGGCTTTTGCCTGTTGGCGGCCCGCGCAGGGTCCCTTGGCAGCGCGGTCTCGACGACGATCCGAACCGGCTTGCCGCTCTCGTCGGCCCCGAGGAGCGTGACGGTCCAGAGCGGTGTGTCGAAGCCGATGCTCGAAAATGGAAGCTGCAGCTCGCAGTACGCCGGCAGCTCCAGCCGATCGGAATTGTCGCTGTGACTTTCCCAGCCACCCTGGTAAATGTCGCTTTTAACTTCCGTGAACGTCATGCCGACGCCGCGCGTTTCGCGCACGACAAGCGTAAAGTCGTACGAATCGACTTCTTTACCGTCGACCGTCCTGCGCCCCGGCTCCAGGTCGATCGCCTCCCATTGCAGCGGGCCGGCGGTTCCCGCCGTCTGTACGTAAAGCGGGCCGGCGCCGCAGCCGGAAATTACTAAAAGCGCTACTAAAAGGTTTGCTAAGCTTAGTCGCTTTGACGAGATCGCCTGGATCACGGTGTAGCCCCAATAAACGGGATTGAAATTATGCAAACAAATGAGATTCGTCAAACGCGCAAACCTTGACACTCCGAGTCGCGCCGCTTAGAATCCATTTCATTCCGAAGGGGGTGCGTCATGGGTAAAATCCGTCACATCGCTTATCGCGCGGCCGACGTTGAGAAGATGGCGAATTTTTTCGTCGAGGCGTTGGGGATGAAGATCACCCAGAAGCGCAAGAACCGTGCAATCGACCTTTCCGACGGCAGTATCAACATCACCGTGCTGCCGCTGCGCGGCGTCGCGAACGAGCATCAGGGCATCGACCATATCGGCTTTTCGGTGGAAAACGACGACGAGGCCGGGCGCGTCCTGGAAAGCGTGGGCGCGAAGAAGATCGCGACCATCGAGCTCGGCAGCGCGGCGCACTACGAGGCGAAATACCAGGGCCCGGAAGGCATTGTGGTCGATATCGGCAAGTGGGTCGGCACCGAGCCGTTGAAATAATCGACGGCCGTCTCCTCGACCGCAACCGCTAACTTAATTTCTCTTCATCTTCGACGACGTATTGATCGTCGCGTGCACGTTTTTCGCGAAGTCGTTCGCCGCGGCCGTATCCATCCCGTAGGCATACCTTGCGTATTCCTTGACCGCGAGCACCGCAGGCACCGGATATTTTTTCATCCGGTCGATCAAATCCCGCGCCGCGCCGTCGAGTGCGCCGTGCGCCACGACACCGCTGGCGAGCCCGGCTGCCAGCGCCTCGCGCGCGCCGATCTCTTCCGTCGAATAAACCAGATACAGAAGCGATTTGCGCGGCACGCGGTCGATCAGCGCCGACATGGCGATTGTCGGCATGATATTGTGCCCCATCTCGGGCACCTGAAAGCGCGCCTTGTCGCTCGCGAGCGTGATATCGCAGAGCGCCGCCAGCGCGCAGCCGAAGCCCGCGGCCCTTCCCTGCACGACGCCCAGGATCGGCGCTTTCGAGCGCCGGAACGCGTCGTAGCAGTTAAAGATGACCTCGCTCGCCGCGCGGAAATCGTACGCTTCGTTCTGCGGCCGGCGTTGCCCCATCGCTTCGCGGCCGAGACAGAAATCGTCCCCGGCGGCTCTCAAGACGATCAGTCGGGCATCCTTCGCCGCGTTGTCGATCCGATCGGCGAGCTCGCCGATCGTCGTATCGCTCAAGCGGTTGGAAATCTCCGGCCGGTTGAGCGTTAACGCGACGATATCGCCGTCGCGTTGTTCGATTAAGCCTTCGGCCATGCTCCCTCCTTTATTGTCATAATCGCGCTTCCAGCCAGTCGAGCATGAAAGGAATGTTATGCTCCCAGTAGTCGTGGCTGCAATGGATCGTTCCGCCCGCGCTCGGGTCGTCGTAAATCTTGAGCGTCTTGTCCGCGCCGCCGAGCTCTGCGAATAGGCGCTGCGCGCCTTCGACGCGCATGAGCCGGTCTTCGCCGCCGTGCGTGATGAGTGTCGGGCATTTTATTCTTTGCGCGGCGCCTTCCATCGTGAACGCCTTGAGCCGCTCGCGCGCCGCGGCGTCGTCCACGCCGCCGAGAATGCGCCTGACCGTCGGCTGCAGCGCGGGGCAGAAAAGATACAGATCGTCGAGAATACTGTAACAGCCCGACCAGCACACGAGCGCCTTGACGCGCGGATCGAACGCCGCGGCGCGCGGCGCGTAATAGCCCGCCATGCTGATGCCGAGAAGAGCGACTCGATCGCCGTCGATCTCCGGCCGCGAGACGAGATAGTCGATGCATGCCCGCGCCGGAACTTCGTAGTCCGGGCGGGTGTGAATGTTTTTCACGTAATGCGACGAGCCGCGTCCCGGCGTATCGACCAGCAGCACGGCCCAGCCGCGCGCGAGCATCGGCCGCGCGCCGAAGTAGATCTCCTCGGCATACGCGTCCGCGCCGCCGAGAAAAAAGATTCCGGGCCAGCCGCCCGGCTTGGGATTCTCCGGGTGGCAAAAGTACCCGTCGTACTCCTCGTCGCCGCAGCGGACGCGAATGATTTCGATCGGCGGCAGCGATAGCTTGGCCGCGGCGCGGAAGTTTTCCTGCGCCTTTAAGAAGCGCTGCTTCTTGCGATCCATCTCAGCCGCGGACAGGAAGACATCGGACATGCGATAGTATTGGTTCGCGTGAAAAAATTTTACGCGCGCCGTCTCGCGATGGCCGCCGACGAGCGCTTCGCGCGCCGCGGCCTCCGTGCTTTTAGCTAGATCGAGCCAGCCGTGCTCCCAACCCGCCAAGTCGGCGGGATTCAGCCGCTCGCATAAACGCGCGATGTCGAAGAGATCGCCGCCGCCCTGCTGCGCTTCGGCGGCAAGCCGTAGGACGTGGAAACCCCACGGATGGTTAGGCTTGAGAAAGTCCAGCATGGGCGCGCTCGCGACGGCACCAAGACCCTAGGGAAATCCGCGCACCGCGTCAAGAAACAAAAAGGCCCGTCCGCGGCGAACGGACGGGCCTCCCCAAACGAAAGTAAGGTTTTAGCCTTAGAAGAATCTATCCCAGAGCCGCCAGATAATGTTCGACTGGCCGATATCCTCGTTGGAAACGAGAGTTATCTTCCCCAACGACTTGTCGCCGAGCATCAGCGTCATCTCGCCGACCTTGTCGCCCTTCTTGAGCGGCGCCCAGACCGGGCTGGTGAGCTGTATGCTAGACTTCACGGCTTTCTCGTCGGTGCGCTTCACGAGAATCTGCGCCGGGCCGCCGGCGACCGCGTGGATGGTCTTCACCTGACCGCCCTTGATCTTCACCTCCTGCTGAATCGCTTCGCCGGGCTTCAGCAGCGTCAGCATCTTATATTCGGCGAAGCCCATGGCCAGGAGCTTGGATCCCTCGCGAAAGCGGACCTTGTTCGACGGCGAGCCCATCGTCACGGAGATCAGCCGCATGCCGTCGCGCTCGGCGGTCGCTGCGAGATTGAACCCCGCCTCGTGGTACGAGCCGGTCTTAAGGCCGTCGGCGCCCGGGAAGCGGCCGATCAGGTGGTTGGTGTTCTCCAGCACGAACTTGCCGTCGCGGAAAGTGTCCTTCGCCGTCGAAGACCACTTTAGGATTTCGGGATATTTGACAAGCTCGCGCGCGAGCAGCGCCGTGTCGTAGGCGCTGGTGACGTCCGGCTGCTGGCCTTTCTCGGGGGGCAGGCCGTGCGCGTTGAAGTATTTGGTATCTTTCAAGCCGAGCTCCTGCGCGCGCTGATTCATCATGACGACGAATGCGTCGGCGTCGCCGGCGATCTTCTCGGCCACCGCCTCAGAGGCGTCGTTCGCCGAGTGGATCACGATCGCCTTCATCATTTCCTCGAGCGTGAACCGCTCGCCCTGTTTCAAGTACACCTGCGAGCCGCCCATCTTGCTCGCGCGCGCCGAGACGTCGATTGGATCGTCGAGCTTGAGCGCGCCCTGCTTCAGCTTCTCGGCGACGAGCAGCATGAGCATCATCTTCGTGAGCGAGGCGGGCGGCCACGGCTTGTGGATGTCCTGCTCGAAGAGAATCTGCCCGGTCTTGGCTTCCATCACAAGCGCGGCGACATAGGGCGTCTGATTGTCTTCGACGACCTTCTGCACCGCCGCGTGCACGCGGCGCGCCTGCGCGAACACGGCGGACGAAAGCAGCGCCTGAACGACAAAGAACAGAGCCAAGAAAACAACGATCGCACGTCTCGGCATGAAAAATCCTCCTCGCAGAAAATTGCCGAGGTGGATTTTACGCGATTACGGGAGAGCTGACAAGAAAATTCTTGCTGCGAGCGAAAAATCGGAAGTGAATGGCGCGTCAGGAAATAACAAGAACGACCTTGCCGAAGTGGTCGCGTCCTTCGAGATAGCGCTGGGCGGCGCGCGTCTCGGCCAAAGGGAACGTCCGATCGATAACGATTCGGAGCTTTTGCTGCCGGATGGAGTCGAAGAACGTATCGAGCTGCTTGAAGCGCTCGGGGTGAGCATTGAGGTAATTCGTGATCGAAAAACGCGTCGCTTTGCGCCCCTCGGTAAGCTCGGGCGGCTTGTCGGGGATCGGCCCGACGGCCCCGCCGATCGATACGAGCCGAGCGCCGGCGGCCAAGACTTCGAGGCTCTTCGTATAGATATCGCCGCCCAGCATCTCGAGCACCACGTCCACGCCGCGCGCCGAGGTGAGCTTCATGATCTCCTGGCGAAAGTCCCGGCTCGTGTAATCGATCGCCTCATCCGCCCCCAGCTCGCGCAGCCGGGCGCACTTCTCTGCGCCGCCGGCGGTCGTAAAGACGCGCGCAGCGCCCAGGACGCCGGCGAGCTGCACCGCGACATGGCCGACGCCGCTGCTTCCGGCCTGGATCAACACATCCTGGCCGGCTTTCAGCGCACCGTCCTCCAGCAGCGCGAACCAGGCGGTGAGACAAACGGTCGGCACAGCTGCGGCCACGGCCGGCTCGATGCCGTCGGGCACCGGCCGCGCCAGTGCAGCCTTCGTCACGGCGTACTCCGCGTATCCCCCTTTGCCGGGATAGCCGACGACCCTCTGCCCCGCTCGGAAATCGCTCACGCCCGAGCCGACCGATTCGACGCGTCCGGCGAACTCGCGCCCCGGAATGATCGGCAGGTCCTCGGGTGCGACTCGGTATGTGCCACGCCTGAGACCGAGATCGGCGCGATTGAGCGACGCCCTCTCGACCTTCACCAGCAGCTCGCCGGCGCCCGCACTCGGCTGCGGCACCTCTTCGTATTGAAGCACGTCTTCACCGGGACCGAACCGGTGGATGCGGATCGCTTTCATAATCGACCTTCTTAACTATTTCACCGACCCGCCGCGTTGTAAACGCTCTCCATGAGTGCCAATTTAAGTCGTGATTGAAAAAAGGCTCAGCCGAAGGCTGTTTCTGCTCTCTATGCTGGCAGGGATCGCCTCATGGTATTTCGCCAAGTCTTTCGCGGCGACGCTCGAGGCCACCCCCGCCTGCGGCGACGCCGGCGCCACGCCGGCGCAGACGCCGGGTCCGTTTTTCAAGCCGCGCTCGCCCGAGCGTAAGTCGCTGCGCGAAGAAGGGATGGAAGGAACGCCGATCGTCATCGAGGGCCACGTTCTCTCGACCCACTGCAGGCCGGTCGCCGGCGCGCTGGTCGACTTCTGGCAGGCGGACGCGAAAGGAAACTACGACAACGAGGGTTTCCGCCTACGAGGGCATCAGTACACGGACGATTCCGGGCGATATCGGCTGGAAACAATCGTGCCGGGCCTCTACCCCAGTCGCACGCGCCATTTTCACGTGCGCGTGCAGCCGCCGAACCGTGCGGTGCTGACGACGCAGCTCTACTTTCCCGGCGAGCCGGGCAACAAGCGCGACGGCATCTTCAACCCGAAGCTGGTGCTGGATTTGCGCGCGAGCGGCATTAAGACGGGCCGTTTCGATTTCGTCGTCGAAGCGGCGTAGGCATCATTTCTTCTTCGCTTTGTACTTGTCGATCTCGGCTTTGAGATCGTCGTATTCCTCGCACTTGCCGAACCAGGGACAGCTCTTCTTGAGCGCTTGAAGCTCTTTTTCCGCTTCCGACGGGCGGTCGGTCTCGAGGTAGAGCTCTCCCAGATATTCGTGCGCGCCCCGGTGGCCGGGATCGAGCTTGAGCGCGGTTCGGTAGTGCTCGAACGCCTTGTCGAAATCGCCGAGCTTGCGGTAGCTGTAACCGAGCAGGTTGTGCACGTCGGCGTCGTTGGGTAGTTTTTGCGCCGCCTTTGTCAAGTTTTGTAAAGCGGTCTTGTAGTCCTTGGCTTCGACGGCCTTTCGGCCGGCCTCGTATTCCGGCGATTCGGGCTTGTCGCGCGACCTTTCGAAATCCGCCCGTGCCGGCGAAATCACCATCAGCAAAAAAAAGACAACGGCGAACAGGTAAGACGATCGAATCATCGAGCCTCCTTTCGGTTGAATGCCGATTAGCCGTTAGCGACCGATCTCCTTTAATACTTCCTCGGCGATGGAAAGATCAGTCACATGATCGACCGTGATATTCTTCGAGATCAAACCCTCTTTCTTCTCCAGGTTGAGCACGTTGTCCACCGAGGCGACCGGGATTCTGGCGTCGCGGCTGAAGGCGTTGGCGACGACGTCGTAGGAGTCGCGCGCCAGCTGATCGTCCATGGCGAAGCGCCGTCGTATGACATCGGTCGATCCGGCGGCGTCTTCGCGCAGGTAGCGGAGCGCCTCGATCTCGGATTTGAGCACGCGCTTCACCTGCGAGCGGTTTTGCTTGATCCGGTCGACGGTCGTCGACAGCCCCGCGAGCGGAAACGCGACCACATCGGCGGCGTTCGCGAGCACGGGGTAGCCTTCGCGCTTCATCATGACCGAAAACGGCGGCGCGACGAGAATCGCGTCGACGCGTTTGGCTCTGAACGCCTCGACCACGAACTTCTCCTCCCCGATCCCCAGAAACTTGATCTCTTTGTCCGGGTCGACTCCGAAATGCTGGAACAGCAGACGGCCGCTGATCTGGTTCGTGCCGCCGACGCTCGCGACGCCGACGACGCGGCCTTTCAGCTCCTTGACGCTTTTTATCGACGGCTGGACCACCAGGCTGAAAAACGGCGCTTTGATGCTGTTCGAGAAGGCGCGGATGGGCGCGCCGCGCGCCGCCGAGCGGATCGCCGACCCGAACACCTCGACATAATCGACGTCGCCGCTGAGGAGCGCGGCGATATTGACGGCCGGACGCGCTTGTATGAGCTCGGCCGTGAGACCGTTTTTCGCGTAAAAGCCTCTGTCTTTGGCGATAAAGGCGGCGAGAAACGTCAGCGAGTTGTTGGCGTAGGTAATGCGGATCTTTTCGTCAGCGGCGAAAGCGCGCGCACCGATGAGCATCACTGCGAGCGCGACAGCGATCGTCCGGATGAGCATGAGTGACTTTATAATCCGGGCAAAGGGCAATCAAGCACGGCGGGGCCGCGCTTCGGGGCCGAAGATGCCAGAGGGTGTCTTGCTAACGACTATCAACCCGGCCAAAAACCTCGATGCTCGCGAGCGGCGCGCCGGCGATTGGCGAGCCATACGATGACGGCCGCAAGAACCAGGGCTATCGCCGACACCCAAAGCCACCCCTCCGCCAGCACGATGCCGCCGGCATAGGAGCCGCCTTCGACCGCCACCTGCCGGGTGACGGCCGGGAAGTCTTTTTCCTCTTCGCCGCCGCCCGGGACTTTGACCCGGGCGGTCAATGTCAAGACGATCGGCTGTAGCCCGGAACGCGTCGGCGTCACTTCCCAAGACCACGATTGCGCGTCGCCGGATAATGCTTTCACATCGTCGGCGGGCGGCACGACCTGAAAACCCTCGCCGGATAGGCTGGCCTTGACTACGCTTGCTTCGGCGATCGCCTCCGGGTTCGCCATACCCAGGTCTTTAAGGCTCTTGATGAAGTCGTCACGGAGGTTTTCCGCGAGGCGCGCTTCGATGCGCATGGTGCCGCCGGCTCGGACCCCCTCCGGCACATCGAGCGCGACGCGGCCCGCGACGAGTTTTTCCAACTCGTCGCGCGCGAGCAGCGCAGCTAGCCTTGGGCCCACGAGCGGCGCTGCCGGGCCGACACGCTCGGCCGGCCGCAGCGCCATCGGCTTGGCAGAAGCGACGGCGGTTTGACCGCACCCCGGACCGGTGCATTCCACCGCTGTCCTTCGCTCCGGCGGGCCAGGCGGCGGCGCTTCGTCCAGACGCAAAAAGCGCATGTTGCATCCGGCGCCGAGCGCGGCAACAAAACCGACGATTAAAAAAGCGTCAACGCTTTTCATACCGGAGAGTGTAACCGGAGCGTTTTCGTTCCGTCAACAAAAAAATTCGTGCCGAGGGGTAAATACGTGTCCTTGCCATCCATCGGCGGCCTATCTATGATTTCGACGAAGGAGCAACCCTATGGCGGCACATGTAGCGGGGCTCAAAATCGACGATAAGCTGTACCATCTCGTCCGCGACGAGATTGCGCCCGGCACCGGCGTCGATCCGGAAGCGTTCTGGCGCGCGCTCGGCGCTGTCGTCAAAGACCTCGCGCCGAAAAACCGCATGCTGCTCGACCGGCGCGATGCGCTGCAAGCCGAGATCGATCGCTGGCACAGCGCCCGCAAGGACCGACCGCTCGACGGCCACGAATACATCGCTTTTCTCGAACGAATCGGCTACCTGCTGCCCGAAGGCGCCGACTTCAAGGTTACGACGGCGAATGTCGACCCTGAGATCTCCGACATCGCCGGCGCACAGCTCGTCGTCCCGCTCGACAACGCGCGCTATGCCCTCAACGCCGCCAACGCCCGCTGGGGCAGTCTGTACGACGCGCTTTACGGAACCAATGTCATTCCTGTAGACGATGGTTGCGAGAAAGGCGAGTCATATAATCCGCGGCGCGGCGCCAAGGTGATCGCCTACGTCGAAGCATTTCTCGACAAGACGGTCGGGCTGGAGCGCGGCAGCTTTTCGGACATCAAGCGGTATGCACTGAAAGATAACGGCGGCCGAAAACAGCTTGCGCTAGAGTTCAAGAACGGAGCGACGGTCGGCTTGGCAAATCCTGAGAACTTCGCCGGCTACCAGGAGAAGAACGGCGAGCTGTCGACGGTTTTGCTCCGCAACAACAACGCGCACATCGAGATTCAGATCGACCGCGGACATCCGATCGGTAAATCGCACCCTGCCGGCGTGAAGGACGTCATGCTCGAGGCGGCGATCACGACGATCGAGGACTGCGAAGACGCCGTGGCGGCAGTCGATGCAGCGGACAAGACACAAGTTTACCGCAACTGGACCGGCATCATGAGGGGCACGCTCGAGGCGACCTTCGACAAAAACGGCACGCCGACCCAGAGGCGCTTGAACTCGGATAAGACGTTCACAACGCCGACAGGGGGAACGCTCACGCTTCCCGGGCGCAGCCTGCTGCTCGTGCGCAACGTCGGCATCCACATGTACACCGACGCGGTCACCACCGAGAGCGGCGAAGAGATCCCCGAGGGGTTTCTCGACGCGATGGTGACGGCGCTCGCCGCGCTGCACGACGTCAAAGGCAAAAAGGCTAACAGCCGGGCCGGCAGCATCTATATCGTCAAGCCCAAGCTCCACGGCCCCGAAGAAGTCGCGGCCACCGTCGAATTATTCGAACGCGTCGAGCACGCGCTCGGACTTCCGCGCAACACGATCAAGATCGGCATCATGGACGAGGAGCGCCGCACGACGGTCAACTTGAAGGAATGCATCCGCGCGGCGAAGGAGCGCGTCGTCTTCATCAATACGGGCTTTCTCGACCGCACCGGCGACGAGATCCATACCAGCATGGAGCTGGGACCGATGCTCCCCAAGGAAGAGATCAAAGCCGAGCCGTGGATCAAGGCATACGAGAACTGGAACGTCGACATCGGCATCCAGACTGGACTTCCCGGCAAGGCGCAGATAGGCAAGGGCATGTGGACGATGCCCGACGAGATGCGCGAGATGGTGAAAACCAAGATCGCGCACCCCGAGGCAGGGGCCAACACCGCGTGGGTGCCGTCGCCGACGGCGGCGACGCTCCACGCGCTGCACTACCACTACGTCGATGTCGCGAAACGCCAGGCGGAGCTCGCCAAGCGCGGCCGCGCGAGCCTGGGCGACATTCTCACGCCACCGCGTCTCGATCGCGAGCTCAAGCCCGACGAGATCCGCCGCGAGCTCGACAACAACGCGCAGGGAATTCTGGGCTACGTCGTGCGCTGGATCGGACAGGGAATCGGCTGCTCGAAGGTGCCGAACATTCGCGACGTCGCACTGATGGAAGACCGGGCGACGCTGCGGATCTCGAGCCAGCATATCGCCAACTGGCTCCACTATGGGATTGTCACGCGCGAGCAGGTGCTTGAGACCTTCAAGCGCATGGCCGAGGTCGTCGACCGGCAGAACGCCGGCGACCCGAATTATCGCCGGATGGCGCCGGACTACGACAACAGCATCGCCTTCCAGGGCGCGCTCGATTTGGTTTTCAAGGGCCTGCAGGCGCCGAACGGGTACACCGAGCCGGTGCTGCACTCGCGGCGGCGCGAGGCGAAGGCCGCGCCGCGGCGGAGCTGAACGAACGATGGCCAGACGCACGCAGTGGACGATCTCGGTTCGTTGCCATCATTGCCGGCAGAAGTTCACCCTGCGCCACCTCGAGCTCGATTACGTCTTCTACTCGCCTCTCGTGACGTTTTGTCCTCACTGTTGCACCCAGCTTCACGTCGGCTCCGGTCCCGGCGGCCGCGACCAGACCTATCTGCGCCGTATCGACCTGCGCGAGGAAAACGAGGCGGTCTACCGGAAGCCATCGGGCGGCACTGTCTGGCATTTCTCAGAGAACTGCTCCGGCTGGCCCACCGGCGAATACCTGCAGATCGAGATGGAGCCAGACCTGGGCGAGATCTGCGGCGAGTGCAAAATCAAGCAGCTGCGCGTCAAGGTGCACTGATTCACTTAGCTCCTGTGCGCGCGCGCGAAGGCGCTCCAGGCCGCGAGACAGACGGCGAGCGAGAGCGCGGCTAAGGCGCCGAGCGTAGATTCGATGCCGATCCGGTCGGCGAGTGCCCCGACGGGCGGCAGGATAACGGCGGTAGCGAGGCGAAAAAGCAGCGCGTTCAGCGACAGCACGCTCGCGCGGTCCTCCGGCGGCGCGTCCGCCTGGAGCGCGCCCGCGATCAGCGGCCCTTGCAAGCCGCGCACCGTCATGAATCCCAAGTAAAAGATGACCGCGAGCGCCGACGAGCCGAGCGCCAAAGCCAAGTAGCTCGCGCCCGCGAGCACGCTGCAGGCGAAGAGCACCGGCGCGACACCGAGGGCCTGCGCCACGCGCGCGTTGGCGAGCGACACCACCGCGAGCCAGAGATGCGCCGCCGCCCACAGCGGGCCGAACCATGCGGGCGCGATGCCGCGCCGCTGCATCCAGGGCTGGATGAGCCACACCGCAATGTAGGTCGAGATACCGAGCGCGACGGAGAGCGCCATCGACGCGCGGAGCCGCGCGTGGCGGACAAGCGCGTGCGTGACGATATGCCAGGCGCGGCGCAGATGGCCCATACGCGTGGCTCCTTGCAACGGGCGGACATCACTGAGCGCGGCGATCGCACCGAGGTTCGCCGCCGCGACGGGAATTTGCAGCCAAAACGGCAGGCGCGGCGCGATGCTGTAGAGCCATCCTCCTACCGCCGCCGAGGCGGCCTCGCTCGCCTGCGAAGTCGCGCGCACTCGGCCTTCCCACGCGCGATAGCGGTCGGGCGATGCTCCGCCTTCGACCGAGACAAAAAGCAGGGCGCTGTCCGCGCCGGAGATGAACGCGAGGCCGACGCCGAGCAGCACCTCCGCCAGCGCCATGCCGGCGAAAGTCGTTCCCAGCGCGTAGGCGAGCCAGCCAGCGAGCCAAAAGGCAGCGCCGATCACGAGCGACCGGCGGTAGCC
>DATFWH010000188.1:0-2310 GCA_035259465.1 Binatia bacterium | reverse complement strand
CCGACCCGGCAATTTGCCGAAGAAGGCGGGCTCATGGCCTATGGTCCTCTCGTCGGCGATCTTTACCGCCGCGCCGCGACTTACGTCGATAAAATCTTGAAGGGCGCCAACCCCGCCGATCTGCCCATCGAGCAGCCGAAGAAGTTCGAGCTGGTCATCAATCTCAAAACCGCGAAACAGATTGGCTTAAGCATTCCGCCCAACATGCTTGCAAGGGCGGACAAGGTGATCAAATAACCATGGCGAACAAAATACTCATCGTAGACGACGAGCCGTTCAACCTCGATCTACTGGAGCAGGAGCTCGTCGATCAGGACTACACCGTCGAGCGCGCCAACGACGGCGTCGAGGCGCTCGCGAAGGTCGAGAGCTTCGCGCCGGACGTCGTGCTGCTCGACTACATGATGCCGAACATGAACGGCATCGAGGTCGTCCGGCGTCTGCGTCAGGACGAGCGCTTTCGCTCGCTGCCGGTCATTCTCGTGACCGCGAAGGGCTCGCAGGAAGACAAGGTCCGCGGGCTCGATGCCGGCGCGGACGACTACGTGGTCAAACCGTTCGATTCCTTCGAGCTCGGCGCGCGCGTGCGCTCGATGCTCCGCATCAAGCACCTGCACGATACGCTGGAGGATCTCAACCGCTCGCTCGCGGACCGCGTAGCCGCGCAGGTGGGCGAGATCGAGCGCATGGGGCGCCTCAAGCGCTACCTCTCGCCGCAGGTTGCCGACACCGTGCTGGACAAAGACGAGCAAACCCTTTTCAAGACGCATCGCCGCGAGATCACCGTTGCATTTCTCGATCTCCGCGGCTTCACCGCGTTCGCCGACGGCGCCGAGCCCGAAGAGATCATGGATCTCCTACGCATCTATCACGCGGAGATGGGACGGCTCATCTTCAAGTACGAGGCCACGCTGGAGCGCTTCGCCGGCGACGGCATCATGGTCTTCTTGAACGACCCGGTGCCGTGCGAGGATCACACCGAGCGTGCTGTGCGCATGGCGGTCGAGATGCGCGCCCGCGCCAAGGAATTGCGCGAAGCATGGCAGAAGAAAGGATACGATCTCGATCTCGGCATCGGCATCGCCTGCAGCTACGCGACCTTGGGGAACGTCGGCTTCGAAGGCCGGATGGATTACGGCGCCATCGGCAACGTCACCAATCTCGCCTCGCGCCTGTGCGACGAGGCGAAAGGCGGGCAGATACTCACGAACCAGAAAACGCTGGCGAGGATCGAGCATCTGGTCGAGACCGATCCGCCGCAGGAGCTGCAGCTCAAAGGCTTCGTCCGCCCGGTGACGGCCTACAACATCGCGCGGTTGAAGACCTAGAAACTCGTCGAGGGTTGAGCCTTCCGCGCGGCACGCTACTCCTGTGGTATTTCTTTCGGCCAATTCTCGATGCGCACGGGCTCCGGTGGAAAGCCGAGCACGTTGAGATATAGATACTCGCGCCAGCGGTTGAACCAGCGCACGTTGTCGAGCGGCACATCGAAATACTTGCGCAGAAAATCGCGCCGCGGCGGATCGAAGACGGTGCGCGGCCGGCTGTTGAGCGCTTCGGCGTCGATCGCGGCGATGCGCTTGCGAATGGCTTCTTCGCCGTACTGATCGATCAACTCCCACACGTAGTCGTGGAGCTTCTGCAGGATGGCGTCGTGATGTCCGCGCTCCTCGGCGTGGACGACGCGCTCCTCGAAGTCCAGCACCTTCGGCGTCGTGATCTTGATGCTCTGGATCGACGCCGCGGTGCAGTGGCCGTACGGCCACAGATTGCCGGAGATCAGGTACGATAAAAAATCGCGCTGCTGCAGCTTGTGGTGCTCCACGCGCGGCAAGAGCCCGTGCTGCCGCTCGAACTCGGGATCCGGCTTTGCGTGATCGCGCGACGGATCGACCGCGTCGCCCTGGCGGATGTAGCCCCAGCCGTGGCCCGCTTCGGTACGGATGTGATCGGCGATCCGCCAGCGCCATTCGGAATCCATCTCGAAATGCGAATAGGCGTAGCACCCCAGGCCGACGGTCGCCTCTAACTCATCTCGCCCACGATAGCCGAGCCAGCGGCCGAGCAGCTCCCGCTCGGCGGCGTCCTTGGGCTCGCGCTTGATCGATTTCCGGTCGGCGCGAAGCTTCTCGATCGCCTCGCTAATCGGATTGTCGTCGGTGTAAGTGATTTTTTTACCCACGCCGCGGATGTCAGCCATAAATGCCTCCTTTAGGGTTTCGCGTAAAGCGCTTTGACGAAGCCTTCTCTATCGATGCGTTCGAGAATACTCATATCGACGACGCCGTAAGGGTCGCGCCCGGATTTTTC
>DATFWH010000187.1:0-11543 GCA_035259465.1 Binatia bacterium | reverse complement strand
AAATACCGCCTTTGGTATCAGCGCGGCATCGACGCGCAGCGACCCGATTTTCCGAGTCTGATCGCATATCTCGAAAGCGAGATCACCGCGCTGCGGCCGCGCAAGTTCATGTGCGTCGGCACCTCGAGCGGCGGCCTGGTGGCGCTCGCCGCCGGCCACGCGCTCGGCGCGGACTACGTGCATGCGTTCGCGCCGCAGACCTTCGTCGACACGAGTCTCGCCGCGATCCCGAGGAGCCGCTACAAGCGCTCGCATCTGCGCCTGCGCTTCTCGCGGCGCTCGCACCGCGAGGGACTGGATATCCTGCCGCTTTTGAAAGTCGGCAACGGAAAAACGCGGTACTATCTGCACTACTGTGCCGGCAGCCAACGCGACTACGAGCACGCGCGGCGCCTCGCCGGTCTTCCCGGCGTCGTTCTGATGGCCTATCCATGCTCGGCGCACGCGATCGGCATCTTTCTAGCGAAAAAGGATTTTTTGAAGCAAACGCTGGACTTCGCCAATCAGGACGAATTGGCGCGCCGCGCCCGAGCCGTGTTTCCCGACGGGCTTCAAATCGATGGACAGGATTCGGTTTCTTCCGTATGATTCCGCCCGAATGCGCGTTTAGGCTGCGCGCAGCCGATCGATGCCCCACGCCAGCGCAAAATGGCCCAATTTTTTCATCGTCGGCGCCGTCCGTGCGGGCACGACCTCCTTGTACGAATATTTGAGGCGCATCGACGGCGTTTATCTTTCGCCGGTGAAGGAGCCCCGGTTTTTCAGCCGCATCAACGAGCCGCCCGCCTACGCCCCTCCGCGCATCCGCAGTGAAACGGAGTATCTGAGACTCTTCGATAAAGCGCCCGGCGACAGCGCGATCGGGGAAGCCAGCCCGCAATATCTCTGCGACGCCGAGGCGCCGGCGGC
This sequence comes from Binatia bacterium, assembly GCA_035259465.1. GTDB lineage: Bacteria > Desulfobacterota > Binatia > UBA9968 > UBA9968 > JAJPJQ01. Next base: position 10,634 of record DATFWH010000187.1, on the reverse strand, counting down.
GATCCACGCCGCCGCGCCGCACGCGCGCATCGTGATGGTCCTGCGCGATCCTGTCGAGCGGGCGTTTTCCCATTATCTGCTTCACCAGCGCATGGGGGTCCAGTCGCTGCCGCCGGAGCGCGGGCTAAAAAACGATATCTATCTAAGGAACGGGCTTTACAGCGCCGCTGTGGACAGATATCTCGGCCTTTTCGGACCGCGCGGCGTGAAGATCTTGATCTTCGACGATTTCGCCCGAGATCCGTCGCGCGCAGTCCAAGAAGTGCTGGACTTCCTCGGCGTACGCGCCGTCGCGGTGCCGGCCGGCAAAGTCTACAACGCCTACGGCGAAGCGCGCGGGCGCCTGCGCAGCGCGCTTTATCGCAACGCCTCGCTGAAAATCGCTGCCCGGAAAATATTTACCGACCGCCTGCGCCGCAGCGCGCGCGAACGGTTTATACTTGGAAGAAGCGAAAAGCCGCCCCTGCCGGGCGAGAGCAAAGCCTTTCTCGAATCTTTCTACCGCGAGGACGTGATCCGGTTGGAACGCATTATCGGCCGCTCGCTGCCGTGGTTCCACGCCCGCCAGGCCGCGCAATTATGACCACGCCTTTCATCGACGTCGTTCTCCCCACGCGCAACCGCGCAAACCTGCTGCGGCGTGCACTCGAATCGCTCCTGGAGCAACAATATCCCGTTGAGCGGTTCGCGATCATCATCGTCGACGACGGTTCGACGGACGAGACGTGGAACCTGCTGCAAAACGCGGGCGACGCCCGCGTTCGCCCGCTCCGCATCGAGCATCGCGGGCCGTACACCGCGCGCAACGAGGGCTGGCGCGCGGGCAGCGGCGACATCGTCGCGTTCATCGACGACGACTGCGTGGCGAACCCAAATTGGCTGAGCGCGATCGCGCAGGGCTTTGCGCGCAGCGAAGTTTTGGGTCTTCAAGGCCGGACGCTGACGCTGCCGGCGTTGCAGACACCCCTCACACACCAAGTCGTGGTGTCGAGCCTCAACACGCGATACGAAACCTGCAACATCGCCTACCGAAGAGACATCCTGACGTCGGTGGGCGGCTTCGCGCCCGACCTTTATTATACCGCCGACACACTCCTCGGCGTCGCCGTCTCGGCTCTCGGCACGATCGCCTTCGCTCCCGATATGATCGTGATCCACCCGCCGCGGCCGCGGCATTTTCTCGGACGGCAAGAATGGACCCGATGGCTGACGGGAGCGTGGCTGCTGCACAGCCGCTACCCGGAGTTTTTCCGTCGCGAGCGGGCGAGCCATTTTCTCCTGCTCGTATTGTGGCGCTGGGGGCTGCTGGTTCCGGCGAAAAATATTCTCGAGAACACCCCTTGGATTTTGCGTAATCCCCGGCTGTTTCTAAAATTTCTTTTTTGCCTGGCGCAGGAGCGCGTGAGCCTATTAGCCGCCGTGCCGGGCTTTTGGCGCAAAAGCCGCTCCGCATGAAGGAACCGGCAATTCTTCCCCGCTTGCGCCTCCTCGGCGTGGAGGTTACGCCCGTCCTCTGGCCGCAGCTGGAAGAGATCATCGTCGATGCCGTCCAAAACCGGCGCCGGTGGATCATCGCCAATCACAATTTTCACAGCGTCTATCTTTTTCATCACGACGCCGCGGTCCGTAACTTTTACGCGGAGGCGGCCGTCATTCATGTCGACGGCATGGCTCTCGTTTTTTTCGGTAAGCTGCTCGGGCTTTGGCTGAGCCGCTCGCAGCGCCTTACGCCGCTCGACTGGATCAGACCCCTGCTCGCCGACGCGCAACAGAGGGGCTGGCGCGTCTTCTATCTCGGGTCGCGACCCGGCGTCGCGGATAAAGGCGCGGCGCTTCTCAAAGCGGAATTTCCCGGGCTTTCTCTCGAGACGGCGCACGGGTATTTCGACGCGCGACACAAAAGCGCGGAAAACCGCGCCGTCCTGGAGACGATCAACCGCTTCGCCCCGGATTTGCTTCTCGTCGGCATGGGGATGCCGCGGCAGGAGCGCTGGATCGCGGAAAATCGCAAGGGCCTCAACGCCCGTGCGATATTTAATGTCGGCGGCCTGATGGATTACCTCGCCGGCGAAACGCCGACCCCGCCGCGCTGGATGGGGCGCGTCGGCCTCGAGTGGCTGTTTCGCCTTTGCTCGGAGCCGGCGCGTTTATGGCGGCGCTATCTGGTGGAACCGTGGTTCGTCATGAAAATCTTTTTCTCCGAGCTGCGGCGGCGAAGGCGCCATTCATGATGAAAAATTTCCTCGTGCCGGCGAAAACGCGCCGGGGCATGGCGGCGCAGCGCTTCGCGCTCAAGGCGGCGTATTACACGGGCGCGCTGCATGCGTACGGCGTTGCCAAGCGCGGAAAAATTCCCGGCATCACGATTTTGATGTATCATAGCATCGGCGGCTCGGAGCTCCTCGGCCCCGGCATCGCCGTGTCGGAAAAAAATTTCGCCGGCCAGCTCGAATATCTGGCGCGCAGCTTCGATATCGTCCCGCTCGACCGCGCGGTCGCCATGCTGCGCAGCGGCGCGCCGACCCCGAAGAATACGATCGCGATAACTTTCGACGACGGCTTCCGCGACAACTACGAGACCGCCTTCCCGCTGCTAAAAAGATACGGCGCGCCCGCGGCGATGTTCGTCGCCACGCAGCCGCTGACCGACGGTATCTCGCTGTGGCAGTACCGGCTGAGATTCATGTTCAAAAAAACGCAAGCCCGCGAGCTGCGGCTCGACTGGACGGACACGGCGGCAGGACGGATCGCGTTCAACCTCGCGAACAAACGCAAACGGCGGCGCGCCGTCGATGCGCTCGAACCGGCGCTCATCGCCGCAGCGCCGGGCGCGCGCGACCGCATGCTCGCCGAGGTCGCGCACAACCTCGGGGTTGAAGCCGATAGCGACCCCGCGGAGGAGGCGCCGACATTGACGGTCGAGCAAATAAAAAAAATGTCCGACGCCGGCGTCGAGATCGGCAGCCACACCGTGACGCACCCTGCTCTTTCATCGGTGAGCCGCACGGATGCCGCCGAGGAGCTGACCGCCTCCAAAAAGACGCTCGAATCGATGCTCAATCGGCGCGTCCGATTTCTGGCTTATCCGTTCGGCGGACCGCAGCACTTCAATCGCGAGGTCGAAGAACTCGCCCAGGCTGCCGGCTACGAGGCCGCGTTGAGCACGGTTCGAGGCGTCAACGGCGGCGGCGCCGACCTTTTTGCCGTCAAGCGCCTCGGCGTGTTCGACGATCCGCCCGCGATTTTCGCTTTCAAGCTCTCGCGCTGGTTCGCCTGAGATGCCAGACCGCGATGCTCGAGAAACTCCAAAAACTTTACACTGAGGTGGCGTGTAAAAAAGCGTAGAACGCGCCGCGACGGCGCTATTTTCGCCCGGCGCGCGCCTTGGCTCGGTCGCTCGGCGCGGCGTCCGGCGATTTGAAGCCGTACGCCTCCCACTTGCTCAGCACCCGCTTGCGCACATCTTCCGGCCAGAGATTTTCGAAGCTCGCTTTGATCGGGATCGATTCGGCCGGCCAGTCCTTCGGCCAGGTGCAGTCGAAAATGACTCCCGCCGCGTCGCCGAGCAAGCGCTCCTTCGGCGGCAGGAACGGCAGCAGCACGGGAAAACCGGGAATGTGGTCGACGGGATGAATGCCGTTGACCGGATGACATTTGGTCGCGATCGCGTGCAGCACTTCGTCGGTATTCGTCGGATCGACGTCGCTGTCCACAATGACGATGTAATAGGTAAAGAGCCCCGGCTTGGTCGCCCATACGGCGTGCGCCACCCGCCGCGCGAAATTGATGAAAGGCACCTCGGTCGAGACGACCGCTAGATGGCCGACGGCGAACGGCGGGTAGTAAACGCCCTTGATGGGGAGGCCGAGCCTCTTGAGCTCCGAATACACTTCGGCGCCTTTGATGAACGCGGTGACGATCTGCGACTCGTGCACCGGCATCCCCATGTTGGAGAACGTGAGGATCGGGTCGTTTCTATGCGTAATCGCATTGACCTTGAAGATCGGCTTGGGCGAGGATTTTCCCGCCTCGTAGCCCATGTACTCGCCGAAGGGTCCCTCGCTCTTCCGCTCGTGCGGCAGCACCTCGCCTTCGAGGATGATCTCGGCGCCCGCCGGGACTTCGAGATCGAGCGTCTCGCATTTGACGAGCTCGATCGGCGCGCGTGCGAGACCGCCGGCGATGTCGACTTCGTTGACGTACGGCGGAAGCTGCACGCAGCTCACGATCGGCGCCAGCGGCTGCGCGCCGATCGCGACGGCGGCCGGCATCGGCTTATTCATCGCCTCGTACTTCTGATACATCTGGCCGATGTGCTGCTGCAGCGGAAAAAGACAGCCCATCGTGTTGCGGTCGTGGATCATCAGCCGGTACATGCCCCAGTTGACCCACGAGCTTTCCGGGTCCTTTGTGACGACCGTGTGCCAAGTGCCGATGTAGCGCCCGCCGTCGCCGCCGTGGATGAGCGGAGCGGGGAACTTCAGCAGATCGACGTCCATTCCTAATCGAATATTTTCCTTGCACGGGCCGGTCTTCACCGTCACGGGCTTGATCGGCTTTTCCTTGTGCTCGAGGTAATAGTTCATGATCTCTTGCGGCGCGGCGTCCGGCTGAAGGCCGAACGCGAGCGCGATCCGCGCGTACAAGGAATGGCCCGGCTGGCGGCTGGGTCCGAGCGAAGCGCCGAGCGCGCGGAAGCCCTTCGGATGATCTTTGACCTTCTCGAACAGCGCCGCCGGCGCGCCGATGTCGTAGCAATGCCGGATGATCGCGCCCATCTCGAGGTTCCAGTCGACCTCTTCGCGGACGCGCTGGAGCTCGCCGTGCGACTCCAGAAGACGGATAAAATCCCGCAAATCTTTGACCGCCATATCGGAATCTTGTGACAGAAGCGTCCTACCTTGTCAACGAAAACAGGACCGTTGCGCCGGCTGTCTCGAAAGCGACGCTCTGTGTGCCGAAAACCGAACCTTTCCGAGCCTCTGGACAATTTCCTCGACCTGGATTATACGGGGCGAAATCACAGGGGGTGCCTTATGTCGGAAAACAGCAGGGCGGCCGGCGCGCGCGCGGCCGATTCGGGCGCATATCTCGGACGGGGCAGCAAGGCGAGCGGCCGGCTGGTCTTCGAGGGCCCGACGACCATCGAGGGTGAAATCGACGGCGAAATCTCGGTCCACGGCACCCTTACGATAGGCGAGAGCGCGATCATCAAGGGCAAGATCAACGCCACCTCCGTTCTCGTCCGCGGCAAGGTCACGGCCGACATCCAGGCCGATAAGAAAATCGATTTGCAGCCGCCGGCGGTCGTCGTCGGCGACCTGACGACGCAGGCGCTCGTCATCGGCGACGGCGCGATTCTCGAAGGCCACTGCGCGATGCGAAAAGAAAAAGAAGGCAAGGTCCTGCCGCTGCTGCGGCAGGAGTCCGCCGCGCGGAAAGCCGACGAGCCGGTGCTAGATCAGTAAGGGAACGATCTTCCTCTCCTTCGCGTTCACCAAACCGCGCGCGGTGATTCTCAGCGCGGGCAGCGTCACAAAGGTTAGAAAAGCGAGCGCATATAGCGGTCTCGGAAAAGGCGCGCCGCGTTCCCGCAGCCGCCGGTGAACGCGGTCGAGCTTTCGCCCGATCTCGCTCCAGGGTCCAAGCGAAAAAATCCCGCCGACGGGAAATTCCATCTTCTCCAAAACCCCGCCGCGATCCACGACGGCGATCCCTCCTCCGGATTCGATCAGCAAATTGGCGCAGAGGGCCATGTCTTCGTCGTTGTAGCCCGCCACCATCAGCGTATTCTCGTCGAGGTTCGTCGTCGCGCCGACGGCGCCGACGCGCGCGCCGAAACCTTTGAGAAAACCGAGCGCCGCGCCCCCGCCGGGCTTGTGCCGCTCGAAGACGGCGATCTTCATGATGTCTTCGGCGGCATTCGCTTGCAGCGCGCCGTCCCGCGCGTCGAAGTCGACGACGCCCTCGGCCGTGATCGTCTGGCCGACGAGCTGCATGACGCGCGCCTTCGCGCGCGCGGAGCCGCACGCGATGCGGAACGCGGCGGGCTTGACGCCCGGCGCGAGGTTGAGCGAATGAAAAGTATCCTCCGGCCATGCGATCGGCTTCGCCTCGACTAGCGAGGCGCCGTCCTTGGCCAGAACCTTGCCGGCGATAAGCGTGGCCCGGACGCGCACGGTCTCGAGATCTTCCAACAGCGCGAAATCCGCGCGCCGGCCGGGCGCGATGCCGCCGACTTCCTGCTCCAGTCCGGAATACACCGCAGGATTCAGCGTCGCGGCGCGGATCGCCTCAAGCGGCGCAAGGCCGATCTCGATCGCGCGCCGCACGACGAAATCCATGTGGCCGTCCGTGAGCACGTCGTCCGGCGACATGCCGTCGGTTACGAGGATGAGCCGCTGCGTGCTGAGGCCGCGCGAGACGATCGGCTTGAGCGTCGCTTCGAGGTCGCGCCGGAACGACCCTTCGCGCAGCATGGTCCAGTAGCCCGAGCGCAGCCGCTGGAGCGCCTCGGCCTCGTTGATCGGTTCGTGGCACGAGGAGACTCCGGCCGCGGCGATCGCGGAGAGCTTCTGGTCGCGCGCGCCGGCGGTGTGGCCGTGGATTATCTTCCCGCGCCTGCGCGCCATCGCGAGGCGATCCAGAAGCTCGCCGTCGCCTTGGAGCAGCCTGAGCCACGAGACGATCTCGCCGAGGCCGATGACGCGCGGATCGTCCAGGGCTTCGGCGACTTCGGCCTGCGTGAGCGACCTCGTGCTGCAGAGAAGCGAGTCCTGCGGCGCGACCATCGAAAGCACTGTGTAAACGCGCAGCGGATGCGCCGCGACTTCGTCGAGAAAAAGTTTGACGCCGCGGAAACCGAAGACCGTCGCCTGCTCGTCGCACGATGCGACGAGCCCGGTCGTGCCGTGCGGCAGGTACGCCTGGAGATACTCGTACGGCCGGCAGTAGTGCCCGATGTGCGTGTGCCCGTCGATAAAGCCGGGTGAGATATACAGGCCGCCGGCGTCGAGGATTTCCGTGTCGTCGCCGCGCGCGTGCGCCGCGCTCGGACCGACGTGCACGACGCGCCCGTCGAGGACGGCGATCTCCATGCCGTCGAGAACCTCGCCGGAATAGACATTGACGAGCTTGCCGCCCGTGACGATGAGATCGGCCTTGATCTCGCCCAGCGCGCCGCGCATCAGGCGCTGGATTTCTGTTGCGGAGAGCGGCATGAAGAATTTTTACCATAGCCGCACCGGCTTTACACGCACACGGACAATTGACATTGGTGCGCCGGAGCGCATATTTTGAGCGGAGAAGGAATCCTCATCCATGATCATCGACTGCCATTCCCATCTCGTGCCGAAAAGCTGGCACAACGTGAAGTCGCCGCCGGCGATCTTCGACATTCCCGGCCTGCTGAAAGAGCAGGACGAGGCCGGCGTCAACCTCACGGTCTTCGGCAACAACTGGATCCGCACGCCGCAGGGCGCGGACGCGCTCGAAGTCGTGAAGCAGTTCAATGCGTTCGCCGCCGAGGCGACGAACAAGCATCCCGGCCGCCTGCTCGGCCTCGCCTCTTCCGTCGCGTTCGGCGACGACCGCATGCTGAAGGAGACCGAGCGGGCCGTGCGCGAATACGGTCTCAAGGGAATCATGGTGAACTCCAGCGTCGAAGGCGAATACCTCGAATCGCCGCGCGCGACGCCGTTTTTCGAGCTGGTGACGGACCTGGACGTGCCGCTGTTCGTGCACCCGCCGCGCGTCACGATCGGCAATGAAAAGATGGAGATCTTCCGCCTGCCCGAGCTGCTCGGGCGGCCGTTCGATACGACGCTCTCGCTCACGCGTTTCATTTTGACCGGCGGCCTGGAGAAATTCCCGAAGCTCAAAATCGTCGCCGCGCACGTCGGCGGCGCGCTGCCGCTGCTGCCGGGGCGCATCGGCATGGGCTACGAGATGCGCAAGGACGCGAGCTTCGGCCCGTGGGAGTCCGACGCGCTCACCAAGCACCCGGCGGAATACATCAAGCAGCTCTACATGGACACGGTGAGCCTCCACACGCCGGCGGTGCTCTGCACGGTGCAAACCGTCGGCGTCGACCACGTCGTCTTCGGCAGCGACTTTCCTCCGGTGCCGATGCCGCTCAAGCGCTCGGTCAAGGTCGTCAACGATCTCGAATTGCCGGAGGAAGACAAGAAAAAAATCCTCGGCGGCAACGCCGCGAAGCTTTTGGGACTGAGCGGCTAGGAAAGGAAATAAAATGCCCAGAGGCCATCACGATATCGGCGGAACCGAGCGCGACTCGGGACCGATCGAGCGCGGCGATCATCAGCTCGAAGACTGGGAGATCCTCGCCGACGCCGTCAACCAGGCGCTCGGCGCCGTCGGCGTCAAGCGCACCGACGAGCTGCGCCGCGCGCGCGAGGAGATGGATTCGGAGCTCTACCGCTCGCTCAAGTATTACGAGCGCTGGATCGCCAGCATGGAAGCGATCCTGATCGAGAAAAAGATTCTCACCAAGGAAGAGATCGACCGCAAGGTCGCCGAGTTTGGGAAAAAATGGGGCGAGCCGTGAGCGCGAGGTTCAAGCCCGGCGACCGCGTGCTGGTCAAGATGGAGGACCGCCCCGGCCACATCCGCACGCCGTGGTACGTGCGCGGCAAGCGCGGCTGGATCGAGCGCGTCTACGGCGAGTTCCGCAATCCCGAGTCGCTCGCCTACGGCGGCGACGGCCTGCCGAAGCGGCCGCTCTATTTGGTCGGCTTCGAGCAGCCGCAGGTGTGGGGCAAATACGAAGCGGCGAAAGACAAGCTTTTCATCGACATTTACGAGCACTGGCTCGAGCCGGCGTGAAAGGAAGTTCGGACATGAGCGATACGCACGACAAATCCCAGGAGCACGGCCACGACCATCCGCGCCACGAGCTCGGCTACTACGCGCGGCGCATCTACGCGATTCGCGACCTGCTGCTGGAGAAAAAGGTGCTGACGCAGAAAGATATCCAGGAGCAGATCGACTACCAGGAGCAGCGCTCGCCCGCCAACGGCGCTCGCATCGTCGCGCGGGCGTGGACCGATCCCGCCTTCAAGGCGCGGCTCATCAAAGACCCGAAGGCCGCGTGCGCCGAGCTCGGCATCGACGCGACCAGCCTGAACGAATTCGTCGTCCTGGAAAACACCGAAAAGGTGCGCCACATGGTCGTGTGCACGCTCTGCTCATGTTATCCGCGGCCGATCCTCGGCCGGCCGCCGGACTGGTACAAGAGCCTCAACTACCGCTCGCGCGCGGTCAACGACCCGCGCGGCGTCATGCGCGAGTTCGGCCAGGCCGTCGGACCGGACGTCGAAGTGCGCGTGCACGACAGCACCGCCGATATCCGCTATCTCGTGCTGCCGCTGCGGCCCCGCGGCACCGACGGCATGAGCGAGGCGCAGCTTGAGAGGCTCGTCACGCGCGACAGCATGATCGGCGTCGTCGACGCGCTGCCGGCGGGCGCCGCGAACGCATAAACGGAGCGGTCAAGCCGTTTGCCCTGTCCTCCCGCTCCGGGGTAAAATGGCCCGGTGAGCGCTGTGCGAAATACGCTCTTTCCGTTTCTTTTAGTCTCGACGGTTCTGCATCTGCTGCTGATGTTTTCCTGGTACGGGCGTGCGCTCCGGCCGCCCGCGATCGAACAAATTCCCATCACGATCTTTGCCGCGCCGGAAAAAGCGCCGGCGCCCCCGGCCGCAGAGAAAGCCGCTCCGCCGCGCAGCGCAGCGCCGCCGCCTACAAAGGCTCCGCGCGAGATCGTGCGGAACGAAAAGACCACCCGGGCCGAACTGCCTCCAGGCCAGCCCGCCAAGATCGATCGCCCCGGCGCGGAAGCGCCACCCAAAAAGATAACCAAAAGCGAGAAGCCGATAGCTAAAAAGCCACCCGTCGAAGAAGAGGAAACAAACAGCCCGCGCGTAGAGACGGCGGAAAACGGCCGGGAAGTCATTCAGGCGATGCCCACGCTGGAGGAGCTTTTGCCGCCGGGAATGAGGTTGGCGAATAAAAACGGCGTAGAAGAACAGGCGCCGATACGTCTGGACAGCCGCGACCCGCGATTTTCGGATTATTTAAAGCGCGTCAAGCACGCTTTGGATCTGGCCTGGGCGGATCCGACGATCGCCAGATCCGCGGTGAGGTCCTTTGGAATCGACGGGAAGCTCGTTGTGCGATTCACGCAGACGGACAGCGGCGAGCTCGACGAGCTCTACATCACCCGGACGTCAGGCTACGACATGCTGGACCAGGAGGCGCTCCGCGTCGTGGCGGCCGCGGCACCGAATTTCGGCCGCGCGCCGCGATCGTTCGGCAAGCGTCCGATCGACGTCACCTTCATCTACGAGAAAAATACCGTTTCTTTCAGCTTCGTGCCGCGATAATTTGGATCACTCTCAGTTCGCCGCGTTCTTGCCCTTGTACTTTCTGAGCACCCTGATGAAGGCCTGCACGAGCGGCGTTTTTTGCCGGCTCTTGTGCACGGCGATGTAATTGCTGCGCTTGAGCTTCAGGTCCGGCACCTTCAGGATTTTCAGATGGCCCGCCTCGACGTCGGCGACGACGTGGCATTTCGTGATGAAGCCGACGCCCAGCCCGCCTGAGACGGCGCTGCG